>DATBBS010000643.1:0-2858 GCA_036270895.1 Xanthobacteraceae bacterium | reverse complement strand
GTCTTCATCCGCAAATGCGAGCGCAAGGGCGGCGCGCTGGTCAACACGATCATCAAGACCTATCCGAATGTCAGCCAGTTCTGGACCTATGACGAGAAGGCCTTCCTGGCGAACCCGGTCTATGCGCGCGACTATCCGCCGGCGAAGAACCTGGAGTGATCGACGCATAGCGGTTTTGCCGGCGCGACGCCGGAGACGGACGGCTCGAGGGTGGGTAGATGAGCCAATACCTGACTCTGGGCGTGAACAGCATTGCCTATGGGGGGCTGCTGTTCCTGCTCTCGGCCGGCTTTTCGCTCATTTTCGGCCTGATGCGCATCCCCAATCTGATGCACGGCTCCTTCTTCATGCTGGGGGCCTATTTCGGCGTCACCATCCTGGCCAAGGGCTATAATTTCTGGGTCGCCGCGCTGCTGAGCGCGGCCGCCATGGGCGTGATCGGCGCCTTCGTGGAACGCTTTTTGTTGCGCCGGCTGGCCGGCCAGGAGCTCGCGCAGGTCCTGCTTACGCTCGGCCTCTCCTTCATCGTGTCCGACCTCTGCCTGATCATATGGACCGGCGATCCCTGGCAGCCGGCGACGCCGAGCCAGTTCGCTGGAGCGCTGCAGGTCTCCGGGCTGTTCTTTCCGATCTATCGCGTCGTCATCATCGTGGTGGCGGTGGTGATCGCCATCGCGCTATGGGTGATGGTCGATTGGACGCGGCTCGGCGCGATGATCCGCGCCGGCGTCGACGATGCGCCGATGGCACGCGTGGTCGGCATCAAGGTTTCGCAGCTGTTCACGCTGATCTTTGCGCTCGGCGCCGGGCTGGCGGCGTTTGGCGGCGTCATCGGGTCGCCGGTCCTGTCGGTCTATCCGGGCCTCGATGCCGAGATGCTGCCATTGGCGCTGATCGTCGTCATCCTCGGCGGCACCGGCAGCCTGCTCGGCACGCTGGTCGGCAGCTTCCTGATCGGCGTGCTGTATAATTTCGGTCAGGCGCTGTTTCCCAACCTCGCTTACGTCATCCTGTTCTTGCCGATGGTGCTGGTTCTGGTGCTGCGGCCGCAGGGCCTGTTCGGCAAGGTCGTGCCATGAGGTTTTTGACGCCTCCGCGCGCCGCCATCGGGTTCGCGCTCCTCATCCTGGCGGCGCTTCCGGTCTGGATCGGAAATCCCTACTACGTCAACGTGGCGAGCCAGATCCTGCTCTACGCGGTGCTCGCGCTCGCGCTCAACGTCATGGTCGGCTATGGCGGCCTGGTGTCGCTCGGCCATGCCGGGCTGTTCGCGATGGCCGCCTATGCGGGCGCGCTGGTGCTGCAGGCCGGGTACGGCCATCTCGTGGCCGATCTTGCGGCGATCGTCGTCGCGGTCGCGGCCGCGGCGATCTTCGGCCTGCTGGCGTTGCGCTCGACCGGCATCGGATTCCTGATGATCACGCTGGCGCTCGGCCAGATCGTCTGGGGCATCGCCTACCGTTGGGCGGACCTGACCAACGGCGACAACGGCGTCAACGTGTCGACCCGGCCGGCGCCGTTCGGCATCAGTCTGTCGAGCGCCGGCGCCTTCTACTGGGCGACGCTGCTCGTCTTCCTGCTCGCCGTCGTCACGATGTCGGTGTTCGTGCGCTCGCCCTTCGGGGCGAGTCTGCGCGGCACGCGCGACCAGCCGCGGCGCATGAATGCGCTCGGCTACAATGTCTTGATGATCCGTTTCGTGGCTTTCCTGTTCTCGGGCTTCTGGACCGGGGTCGCGGGGCTCCTGTTCATCTATTACAACCAGTTCGTCAGCCCGCAGGTCGCGGCACTGCAGGCCTCGGCGGAAGCGCTGCTGATGGTGATCTCCGGCGGCACCGCCACGCTGCTCGGCCCGATCGTCGGCGCCGCCATCGTGGTCGTCATGAAGAACGTCAAGCTGTTCGAGGGCTGGTGGATCCTGGGCGACTTGTTCACGCACTGGAACATGATGCTGGGCGTGATCTTCGTCGCCATCGTCACCTTCATGCCGGAAGGGCTCGTGCCCGGCTCGGTGCGCCTGTGGAGGAGGGGACTGCAGCCGCTGCGCAAGCGGCCGGTTGCGGCGAAGCTCGAGGAGCGCCGCCCATGAGCGCGCCGGCCTCCGCGTCGACGACCGCGCCCACGACCGCGCCGATGAGCGCGCTCGGCGTGCAGCGCCTGTGCAAAGCGTTCGGCGGCCTGAAGGTTACCTGCGACGTCACCCTCGACATCGCGCCGGGCGAGCGGCGGCTGATCATCGGTCCCAACGGCGCCGGCAAGACCACGCTGTTCAACCTGATCACCGGCGAGCTCACGCCGGACTCCGGCGCGGTCATCCTCAACGGGCAGGACATCACCCGGGTGCCGAGCCGGCGGCGCGCCCATCTCGGGCTGGCGCGCACCTATCAGATCATCACGCTGTTCGGGCGCGACACCATCCTGCGCAACGTCACGCTCGCGCTCTTGGGGCTGTCCGACCTGCGGTGGAACGCCTTTGTCGATCTCGACCGCGAGCAGCACCTGATCGACGCGGCGCGCCAGGCGCTCGCCCGCGTCGGGCTCGAGCACATCGCCGAGCGGCCCCTGGCGGAGACCTCCTATGGGGAGCGCCGACGGGTCGAGATCGCGATGGCGCTGGCGCAGAACCCGAAGGTACTGCTGCTCGACGAGCCCTTTGCGGGGCTCTCGCTCGACGAGCGGCGCGACGTGCAGAAGCTGCTGCTCGCGATTCCGCGCGCCGTCACCATCGTGATGATCGAGCACGACATGGACGTGGCGCTGGAATTCGCCGAGCGGATATCGCTCCTGCATTTCGGCGAGGTGATCGTCGAGGGATCGCGCGCCGAGGTGGTGGCCGATCCGCGCACGCGGGAGGTCTA
>DATBBS010000642.1:0-7823 GCA_036270895.1 Xanthobacteraceae bacterium | reverse complement strand
CTACGAGAAATTCTCGGTCGTCGGGTCGAGCCCGGAAATCCTGGTGCGGGCGCGCGGCGACACGGTGACGATCCGGCCGATCGCCGGCACGCGGCCGCGCGGCGCGACGCCGCACGACGACAAGGCGCTCGAAGAGGAGCTCCTCGCCGATCCGAAGGAATGCGCCGAGCATCTCATGCTGCTCGACCTCGGCCGCAACGACGTCGGCCGGGTCGCCCGCATCGGCACCGTGACGGTGACCGACCAGTTCTTCGTCGAGCGCTACAGCCACGTCATGCACATCGTCTCCAACGTGGAGGGCAAGCTCGACGCGCGCCACGACGCGCTCGACGCGCTGGCGGCCGGGTTTCCGGCCGGCACCGTGTCGGGCGCCCCGAAGGTGCGCGCCATGCAGATCATCGACGAGCTGGAGAAGGAGAAGCGCGGCCTTTATGCCGGCTGTGTCGGCTATTTCTCCGCCGCCGGCGACATGGATTCCTGCATCGTGCTGCGCACCGCCCTGGTCAAGGACGGCCGCATGTATGTCCAGGCCGGCGCCGGCATCGTGGCCGATTCCGACCCTGCCGCCGAACAACAGGAGTGCATCAACAAGTCGAAGGCGCTGTTTCGCGCCGCCGAGGAAGCGCGCCGCTTCGCCAGCGCCGGCAAGCGCGGGCAGTGACGGGGGCGGTTTCTTTAATTCAGGCCGCGTGAATCGCAATCGCTACGGCCCGTGAGCCGCCTACCGCGTCGCGTGCCGTTGCTGCGCGGCCACCAGTGCAGGTCTGCTCAAATTCCCGTTGCCCGCGAGCGCGAGCAGCTTCTCCGAATAGTCCATGGCTTTCTTCGGATCGCCCGCGCGTTCGGCCGACGCGGCCGCTCCCGCAAAGGCATTGAACCGGTTCGGCTCCTTGCGCAACACCGCTTCGAACTGGGCGAGCGCCTGCCCCGCCATGCCGCGCTCGAGCAGCATCGCGCCGTAGAGTTCGCGTGCCGGCGCAAGCTGTCCCGGCGTGACGATGGATTTTTCGGTCTTGTCCTCGGCATCGGCTGCATCCCGCGACATGGCGAGCGCTTGCTCGTGCTTGCCTTCGGCATGCAACAGCCAGGCACTCGCCATCTGCCATTGGATGTCGACTTGTTCCGACCAATAGTCGTCCTTGGCCTGTCGCAGCTTGTCGCGCAGCGCGGCCAGCTCGGCGATGCTCGTCCTGGCGTCGTCGAGCTTGCCGACATGCGCTGAGCCCAACGCGCGGGCGAAATGCGTGAGCGCGTCCACATAGGCAAACTTGCTCGGGCGCAGCTCCAAGGCCGCCGCACCCTTCCAATCGCTCCGCTCGACCATGTAGCGGGCCTCGCCGGCCGCGATCGCGTAGGGTGCGCCGCGGACAGCGGGGTCGTAACCCTTGGTTTCGATCATCTCGTCGACGACGGCGCGCGCCTGTTTGTCCTGCGCGAGCTGAAGATGGGCATAGACGAGGTAATCCATCGCGTGCAGCTGGTCGGCCCATTCCTTGTTCGCCTTCGCGGCACGTGCCGACGCGACGTTGGATGAAATGGATTCCTTCCAGTCACCGACACGCGTGAAGATATGCGACGGCATGTGCAGGGCGTGCGGCGCGGCCGGCGCGATCTCGGCATAACGCCTGGCGGCGTCGAGCCCTTTTTCGGCGATCTGCGGATAGTCGTAGAGATGGATGAGATAATGCGCGACCCCAGGGTGGCGCGGCTGGCGCTTGAAGATCGGCTCCAGGATCGCCGCGCCCTTGAGCTGGTTGGCATAGGTCTTGTCGTCGGGAGAGGCTGCGACGTTCAGCGTGATCGCATAAGCGATCTGGGCTTCGTCATCGTCGGGGTAGCGTTGCGCCAGCGCTTCCATCGCCTTCAAGTAATTCTGCACGCGCTGGCCAAACGTCTGCTTGTCGTAGTCGGCATAAACAACGGCGAGAGCATCGATGTAATCGCGCTCGCGTTGCGTCCTGGCGCCGAGCGATCTGCCCTTCTCCAGCGCCGCCAGGCCGAGCGGGAGATTCGCCGCCGGTGTCGCAATGTGCGGATTGAACAGAAGGCTGAGCGCGATTCCCCAAAAGGCGATGGCGCAGCCGGGATCGGCCGCAAGCGTCTCCTCGAAGATCTGCTTGGATTCACGATACCAGAACGAATGCTGGTAGCGCATGGCCCGGTCGAAGCGCCGCTGCGCCACCTCGTTGCACGAAGTCTGGAAGTGAACGGTTCCGAAACGCGCATCTTCGCGATCCTCGGCGACCGCTGGCGCGACCGATGAGAGCAGCAGCGCGGCTGCGATCGCGGCCAGGAACTTGGGCATTGCTGCAGCCATGATCGTCTCTCCAATCCGAGGTCGCCCCGGTCGACGAGGAGGAAGCCTAGGCGGCGTTCCATTATTGCGCCAATACATTGTCCCTCTGGTCGTTTATGCCGAATGGGCATAAACTGGCCGCCATGGATCTGCGCCATTTGCGGACATTCGTCACCGTCGCCGAGCAAGGGACCGTCTCGAAGGCGGCCCTGCGGCTCGCCGTCGCGCAGCCCGCGCTGTCGCGCCAGATTGCGGACCTCGAGGCGGAGCTCGGGGTCAAGCTGTTCGACCGCATTCGCCGGCGGCTGGTGTTGACCGGCCAAGGCGAGCGAATGCTTGCCGAGTGCCGCGACATCGTGAACGCGGTGGACTCGCTCGGCGACCGGGCCGAGCTGCTTCGGCGCGGCGATTCCGGCGTCCTCAAGATTGCGGCGACCCCGCAAATGATCGACGGCGTCTTTTCGACCTTCCTGCATCGCTACGCCGCACGCTTTCCCGACGTTCAGATCAGATTGACCGAAGCGGTCGGCACCGAACCCTATGCAAAGCTGGACCGCGGGGAATTGCACCTCGTCATCAGCTACCTGCAGTCGATTGAAACCGAGAGTCATGAATTCGAGACCTTCCCGCTGCCGCCGCTCGAATTCCTCGCTGCCGGTCACGAATCGCTTGTGCTGGGGTCTGGCGGCAATATCGAGATCAGCGCCCTTGCGGCCCATCCGCTCCTGCTCCTGGAACCCAGCTTCGCGGCCCGCACGACCTTCGACGCCGCCTGCCGCGTCGCCGGGATCAAGCCCGAGATTTTCGTCGAGAGCCGCGCTCCTCACACGCTGCTGGCGCTGGCCGAAGCGGGACACGGGGTGGCGATCGTCCCATCCGTCCTGCCCACCCATCGCTATCGGCTGAGTCTCGCGCGCGTCACCTACCGGCGCAGGCCATTGCGCGGACTGCTGACCGTGTTGTGGGATCGCCGCCGCGCGCTTCCGCAATATGCCAAGGATTTTTGCGAAGTTCTGGACACCTACATGCGCGGGGTCTTTCCGATCTCGCGCGCCACAAGGCCGAAGGCTGGCCTCAAAGCGAAGCGTTGACGGCGGACGCGCGCCGCTTCGGCGGCGCCGGCAGTGACTGAATGTGCCTGTGCGAAAGCTTCCCGGTTCAGGGCGGTACCGTCAGCGGCCGCTCTCCGGCATCCCGCTTCGCCGCGTCGGCACTCGGCGCCGCAGGCGTCCGGTCCGCGCCCGCGTCCTTCGCGCGCCAGAACACCAGGCTGGTGCCGCGGATATGGCGCAGCCCGAGCTGGCGGCTCGCCTCCAGCTCCTCCAGCGCGCGCGTCACGCCCTCCCAGGCGCCGTAATCGTGCCACATCAACATCCCGCCCGGCGCCACGAGCTGCAGCGCCGTCTCGGAATCCTTGCGCACATACTCATAGGCGTGCGAGCCGTCGACGAAGACGAGCCCCGCCTTGCCGTCATGCCCCGACCAGTCGAAGGTGGCGGAGTCGCCATAAAGCTGCGTGATGCGCCGCGCGTCGGCCGACCAGGGCGAGGCCGCGGCCCGGATGCGCTCGCCCGGCCGCGGCTTGTCGACATATTGCCGCTCGCCCGCCGCCAGTTCGTGCAGCGCGATGTGGTCCGACGGCAGGTCGAGGGTGATCACCGGCACCGGCGCGTTCACGGCGAGGTTCATCGTGGTGCGGCCGTCGAAGGTGCCGATCTCGACGATGGTCGTGCCCGGCCGGGTCGCGGCCGCCGCCTGCGCCAGGACAGCGAGCTCGGCGAGATTGACGTTGCCGTCGCGCTTGCCGGTCTCGATCAGATAGACCGCCTTGCGGACGATCAGCTCCGGCCAGGCGGCCTGCGGCAGGCGGGTGGCGTGCTCGTCCTGCCGCCGCACCCGGCGGATGGCGCGGCTGAGCCGGCGCAGCCGGCGGGCGGCGGCGGAGCCGGGAAGATAGACATTCAACGCGTAGGCGGCGCGCAGCCGCGCGACCGCCCGCGCCGCCGTCCCCGACAGCGCCGCGCCGTGATCGCGAGTCCGCCCGGACGTCGCCGATGATCCCACACCGAACTCCCGTCGTGGCCGGCGCTCCAAACCATACGCGCCATGCCGGTGTCCGGCCTGGCCGCACACCTATGGGGATCAGGAGCCACCGGGGTGAAGCGGACGGGCCATGTTGCGCCGCCGCCGCGCTTGTGCAGGTTAGACCTAACAGGCGCCGGCACTCAATACGCCAAAAGGACGACGGCACCCGCCGGCTTGCGCCGGCCCGCGCCGCTACCCAGAATAACTTGGTGTCCACGCGTTCCCCTGATCGTTCCGGAGCCCCGCATGAGCGCCGACCATGAGCCGAAATGGAAGCACGACGGCGTGCGGGTGATCCCCGGCAACACGCTCGACCCGAACACCGCCCAGACGCCCGGCATGGACCGCAAGGCCGCCATCAACCATGCGCGCGTGGGCGCGCAAAAAATCTGGGCCGGCACCGTCGCGATCAAGCCCGATGCGAAGACCGGGGCGCATCACCACGGCGCGCTCGAAAGCGTCATCTATGTGGTGCGCGGCAAGGCCCGCATGCGCTGGGGCGAGCGGCTGGAATTCATGGCGGAAGCCAATGCGGGCGACTTCATCTTCATTCCGCCCTATGTGCCGCATCAGGAGATCAACGCCAGCCCGGACGAGATCCTCGAATGCGTGCTGGTGCGCAGCGACAACGAGGCGGTCGTTGTCAATCTCGACATCGAGCCGGTGGAACGGCCGGAGCGTGTCGCGTGGATCGACCCGATCCATAAGGGGTAGGTCGCCGCATCCCCGCCGTCATTGCCCGCGAAAGCGGGCAATCCAGTAACCACCGCCGTTTCCGAACAGGCGTTGCGCCCTCACCGCAACGAAACGGCGTACTGGATGCTCCGCTTTCGCGGAGCATGACGAGGGGGGACTCACGGCAAAATCGCAAACGCGCGCGCCGGAAACCCCAACCCCTTGCGCACCTTCGGCCATGTCACGACGATCAACGCGCCGGTTGCCGGCACCTTGTCGAGATTGGCCATCACCTCGATCTGATAGTGGCCGTGCTGGAGAATGTAGGTCTCCGACTCCATCTTGTCGGTGGTGTCGGTGTCCATGGCCTCGTGGCCGGTCGCCGTCACGCCGCGCTGCTCATAGAGGAAGCGGATGGTCTCGAAACCCCAGGCCGGGAACGGGCTGCGCTTGAAGCGCTCGGGATTGTGGTCCCAGTCCTTGGACATGTCGGTGCGCAGCGCCACGAAGGCGCCCCTCGGGACGCGTCCGTGTTTCTTCTCCCAGGCCCGCAGGTCGGCGAGCGAGAAGGCGTGATCGGGATCCTTGGCGAGATACGGCGTGGCGTCGAGCACGACGAGCCGCAGGATCATCTGCTTGAGCGGGATCTCGTCCATCGTGATGCCGTTCTCGGCAAAATGCGCCGGCGGATCGACATGCGTCCCGTATTGCCCGACCATCTCGTAGCTGGTGGCGCGGAAGCCGTCCTTCTGGATCGTGTAGGGTTCATGGGTCTGCGGATCGGCGGCCGGCGTCATCCTGGCCTGTCCGAAGCCCGACCACACCGGCGTGTCGGGGCCGAAGCTGTGCGTGAGATCCACGAAGCGCTTGCCCGCGATGATGGCATAGGCGCGTTCGAGATCGCTTTGCGCCAGCGCGGCCGACGGCGCCATGAGGCCGATCAGGAGCGCGATCGATACCAGCGACGGCGAAGCGGCGAAGGACATGGCGGTCTTCATCCTGTGCCTCCTTTGGCGTCCAACGACTTTTAACCAAACCGCAGCCGCCCTGACATCCACCCCTCTGCCGTCATCGTCCGCGAAAGCGGACGATCCAGTAACCCCGACGCCTGTCGGATGGGCTGGATTGCCCGCTTTCGCGGGCAATGACGACGGATGGGTCGGACCGAGCCCGCGGTGTAAACTACGAGCAGCGCCGCGCCTTGACCCCCTCCGGGCCCCGGGTCTAAGACCTTGAACCAGCAAGTGAACACATGATCGTCCTGATCGACAACTATGACAGCTTCACCTTCAACCTCGTCCATTATCTGGGCGGGCTGGGGGCGCAGACGACTGTCTGGCGCAACGACAAGATCACCGCCGACGCGGTGCTGGCCGCCGATCCCGACGCCATCGTGCTCTCGCCCGGCCCCTGCACCCCCAACGAGGCCGGCATCTGCCTCGACCTGATTAAGAAGGCCTCCGGCACCGTGCCGATCCTGGGCGTCTGTCTCGGCCATCAGGCGATCGGCCAGGCCTTTGGCGGCGACGTGGTGCGCGCGCCCGTGCCCGTGCATGGCAAGCTGTCCGAGATCAGCCATGGCGGCCGTGGCGTCTTTCGCGGCATCAACGGCCCGTTCCGGGCGACGCGCTACCACTCCCTCGTGGTCGATCGCGCCACGTTGCCCCATGAACTCGAGGTGACCGCGGAGACGGCCGACCGCCTGGTGATGGGCCTCGCGCATGCGTCGCTGCCCATTCACGGCGTGCAATTCCATCCCGAGAGCATCGCCTCCGAGCACGGGCATCTCATGCTGAAGAATTTTCTCGCGCTCGCGGCCGAATGGAACGCCGACCGGCGCGCAGGCTCCGAACCGGCGTCGACGCAGCGGACCGCACGTACGCGCGCGGCGCATTGAGGGGACACGCATGGATCTCAAGGCGCTGATCGGACAGGCGGCGACGGGCGCCACCTTGAGCCGCGACGAGGCCGCGCTGGCGTTCGACCTCATGATGTCGGGCGAGGCGACGCCCTCGCAGATGGGCGGCCTCCTGATGGCGTTGCGCGTGCGCGGCGAGACGGTGGACGAGATCACCGGCGCGGTGTCGGCCATGCGCTCCAAGATGCTGCGCGTGATCGCGCCGCCCGACGCCATCGACGTGGTGGGCACCGGCGGGGATTCGTCCGGCTCCTACAACATCTCGACCTGCGCGGCCTTCATCGTGGCGGGCGCCGGCGTGCCGGTCGCCAAGCACGGCAACCGCGCGCTCTCGTCGCGCTCCGGCGCGGCCGATGTCCTCACGGCACTCGGCGTGCGCATCGACGTTCCGCCCGAGCATATCAGCCGCTGCATCGCGGAAGCCCGCATCGGCTTCATGTTCGCACCCGCCCACCATCCGGCGATGCGCCATGTCGGCCCGACCCGGGTCGAGCTCGGCACCCGCACCATCTTCAACCTGCTCGGGCCGCTGTCGAACCCCGCCGGCGTCAAGCGCCAGATGGTCGGGGTCTTCTCCCGACAATGGGTCGAGCCGCTCGCCACCGTGCTGAGGAATCTCGGCTCCGAGCGCGCCTATGTGGTGCACGGCTCCGACGGCCTCGACGAGATCACCATCTGCGGACCCACCACCGTCGCGTCGCTCGAAGCCGGCGAGGTGCGGATGTTCGAGATCGCGCCCGAGGATGTCGGCCTCAAGCGCGCCAAACCCGAGAGCCTGCTCGGCGGCGATGCCGAGCACAACGCCCGGGCGCTGCTCGCGGTGCTCAAGGGCGAGCGCGGGCCGTTCCG
>DATBBS010000641.1:0-1802 GCA_036270895.1 Xanthobacteraceae bacterium | reverse complement strand
GTCGCCCGTCACGTCGACCTCGGTGACGATATAGGCCTTGGGCGCGCCCGGCCGCTGGAGACCGCGCGCCGCGGCGGCGCCGGCGGCCGCGCCCAGGATCGCAGCGGCCGCCACTGCGTAGGATGTGAACATGAGTGGGGTCTCCATTTGTCTCGGTGGCTCTTAGAATCCGAACAGCTCGGCCGGGTTGTCAACCAGCATGCGCCGGCGCGTCGCCTCATCGGGCGCGATCTCGGCGATCGAATCGACCAGCTGCCCGTCGTCGGGCATGTGCGCGTCGATGTTCGGGTGGGGCCAGTCGGTCCCCCATACCACGCGCTCGGGCGCGTGCTCCGCGAGCGCGCGCGCCAGCGCGACGGCATCGCGGAACGGCGGCGCCTGTTTCGACACCCGATCGGTGCCGCTGAGCTTGACCCAGACCCGGCCGCCGTCGAGCAGCCGGCGCAGGGTCGTGAAGGCCGCGCCGGCGACGCCCTCGGTCACGTCGAGCCGCGCGATGTGATCGATCACGACGCGGGCCTCGATTCCCTCGATGAAGTCGAGATGCGCGAGCAGGTCCTTGCCGGTCACATGGATGGCCACGTGCCAGCCGTGCGGCGCGATCAACCGCATGACGGCGCGCATCGCGTCGTAGGACGGCGCATTGCCGAGGTGAGGCAGGAAATGAAAGCGCACGCCGCAGAAACCGGCGTCGTTCAGCCGCGTGATCTCTTGCGTGGAAGTCCCGGGCGCGAGCAGCGCGACCGCGCGATAACGCCCCTTGGCGTCTTTCAGCGCATCGAGCACCGCCGCATGGTCGGTGCCGTGGCAGGACGACTGCACGAATATCCCGCGCTCGAAGCCGAGGAAGCGGTGGAGCGCGAACAGCCGCTCCTTGGGGGCATCATAGGGCGTGAAGGCGCGCTCCGCCGCGTAGGGAAACGTATTGCCGGGCCCGAAAATGTGGAAATGCGAGTCGCAGCTCAGCGCCGGCAACTTGAGCCGCGGGCGCGCCGGATCGGGGTTGGGCGGCGGGCAGGTCGGCTCGGCGCTCGTCGGTTTACCCTGGGCTGTCATGTCGGCGTTTCCTGTCCACAACTCAATCGCAGCGCACCGTCATGCCGCCGTCGACGACGATCTCGGCGCCGGTGACGAAGCGCGCCTCGTCGGAGGCGAGAAAAAGCGCCGCATAGGCGGTATCGCGCCCGTCGCCCATGAAGCCGAGCGGAATGCGCGACACCCGTTCCTTCAACAGCGTCTCGACGTCGCCGCTGGCGCGCTGCTTGGCGAGGCGCACCTCCACCATCGGGGTATGAAGCTGGCCCGGCACGACCGTGTTCACCCGGATGCCCTTGGGGGCATATTGAACCGCGGTGACGCGCGAGAACTGAATCACCCCGGCCTTGGACGCCGCGTAGCCGACCTGCGCGGACCCGCTCCAGCGGACGCCCGAGGCCGACGCGATATTGACGATGGCGCCGCCGCCCTGTGCCGCCATCACCGGGATCGCGTATTTACAGCCGAGAAAGACGGACTTGAGATTGTATGCCATCTGGGCATCCCAGCCCTGCTCGCTGAGCTCGGCCGCGCCGCCGGCGGCCGAGCCGCCCACATTGTTGACCAGCACATCGATGCGGCCGAAGCGGGCGCGGCAGGCGCCCACCAGCTTCTTGACCTGCGCGCCGTCGGTGGCGTCGCATTCATGCGCCTCGATCTCGCCGCCGAATTCGCGCACGCGCGCCAGCGTCTCCGTCATGGCATCGAGATCCTTGTCGGCCGCAAAGACCCTGGCGCCTTCCTGCGCAAAAATCACCGCCATGGCG
>DATBBS010000640.1:0-13771 GCA_036270895.1 Xanthobacteraceae bacterium | reverse complement strand
CGGCTGCACCTCGCCGGCGAAATTGAGGAAGACCGGACGCACCGCGTCGTCGAGCTTCGAATCCGTGATCACCATGTCGAGGATCGGCTCGGCGCGCGCCGCGACCTCGTCCCACACCCCGATGGTCTCGAACAGCCGGCGGGCCGCGGCCGCGATCGCGGTGGCGCGCGCGTCCGCGACCGGCCGGCCAAGGGCCGGATCGGCGACCACGACCGAGAATGTCGGTAGCGCCTGGCGCAGCGCAATCGCCAGCGCCAGCCCGGCGAAGCCGGCGCCGCCGATCAGCACGTCCGCCCGTTCTCGGGCGCGATCTTGCTCTTTGGTCTCGGCCATCGATCAGGTCTTGCCTGGAACTATCCACCCGCTCGACCGGCGGGATGCGGCAGCATAGCATTCCTGATATCGGCCTCCATCGGAGCTGTTGCAATGCCGTCTGCAGTCCGGGAACTCCTCGACATCCTCGATCTCGAGCCGCTCGAGGTGAACCTGTTTCGCGGGCGCTCGCCGCAATCGCGCTGGCAGCGCGTTTTTGGCGGACAGGTGATCGGGCAGGCCCTGGTGGCGGCCTGCCGCACCGTCCACGACGTGGCGGCACGGCCGCCGCATTCGCTGCACGCCTATTTCCTGCTTGCCGGCGACCCGAAAGTGCCGATCATCTACCAGGTCGACCGGATCCGCGACGGCAAGAGCTTCACGACCCGCAACGTGGTGGCGATCCAGCACGGCCACGCGATCTTCTCGATGTCGGTGTCGTTCCATGGCGACGAGCCCGGGCTGTCGCACCAAGTCCCGATGCCGGACGTGCCGCGGCCCGACAGCCTGCCCAACGAGGCCGAATTCCGTCACGCGCTGCTCGCCAGCATGCCCGAGCCGGTGCGCCGCTATTACGAGCGCGAGCGGCCGATCGAGCTGCGGCCGGTCGAGGTCGAGCGCTATCTCGGCAAGAAGATCTCCAACGGAGAATTCCATGTCTGGCTGCGCGCGGTCGAGCGGCTGCCGGACGAGCCGGCGATCCATCAATGCGTGCTCGCCTACGCGTCCGACCTGATGCTGCTCGACGCCGCCACGATCCCGCACGGCCGCACGCTGTTCGAGCCCACCATCATGGCGGCGAGCCTCGACCATGCGATGTGGTTCCACCGCCCGTTCCGCGCCGACGAGTGGCTGCTCTATGCGCAGGACAGCCCGAGCTCCGAAGGCGCCCGCGGCTTCGCGCGCGGGCTCATCTTTGCGAGCGACGGCACGCTGGTGGCCTCGGTGGCGCAGGAAGGGCTGATCCGCGAACGGAGGACGCCATGACGCGCGCGGGCATTTGTCGCCGCCGGCTGTTGCGCGGGGCCGGGCTTGCGGCGGCCTGGACGGCCGCGGCGGCCGCGATAGCGATGCCGCGCGCCGCATGGGCGCAAGGATTTCCGACGCGGCCGCTGCGCCTGGTCGTCGGATTTCCGCCCGGCGGGCCGAACGACATTCTGGGGCGCCTTGTCGGCGAGGCGCTGGCGCAACGGCTCGGCCAGCCGGTCGCGGTGGAGAACCGGCCGGGCGCGTCCGGCAATGTGGCGACCGAGATGGTGGCGGGCGCGCCGCCCGACGGCCATACGCTGCTGCTGGTCGGTCCCGCCAACGCGATCTATGCGGCGTTGCATCCCGCGCCGGCGGATCGCGACGTCGTGCGCGGGATCGCGCTGGTGGCCGGCATTACGCGTGAGCCGCTGGTGATGGTGGTGCATCCATCGGTGCCGGCGACGACGGTCGCGGACCTCGTCGCCCTGGCGCGCGCCAGCAGGATCACCATGGCGTCGACCGGCAAGGGCAGCTCGCCGCACCTGACCGGCGAACTGTTCCGGATGATGGCCGGAATCGACCTCGCGGTCGTACATTATGCGGGCGGCGGACCGGCCCTCAAGGAGATGATCGCCGGTCACGCGCAGGTGATGTTCGAGCCGATCTCGGCCGCGATCGAGCCGGTGCGGGCCGGCCAGCTGCGCGCGCTGGCGGTGACCACCGCGGCGCGCTCCGACGCCTTGCCGGGCATCCCGACCGTGGCCGAAACCATCCCGGGCTACGAGGCGAGCGCCGCCACCGGCATCGGCGTGCCGAGCGGGACGCCACCCGAGGTCATCGGCCGGCTCAATCGCGAGATCAACGCGGCGCTGGCCGATCCCGCACTTGCGGCGCGCCTCGCCGCGATGGGGGGCGGCGTGCTCGCCGGCTCGCCGGCCGACTTCACCGCCATCATCGCGGGCGAAATCACCAAATGGGCGAAGGTCGTCGCGGTCGCGGGCGTGACGCCGGAGTGAGGGCGGGCTGAAGCCCGCCATCCCCAGCCGGCCGGCCTCGCATCTATTCCAACTATTCCAACGGCGACCGAAAGGCTGTTATCATCGGGGCGGCGTCGCCGGGCGCCGGGCTGCGGAATCGTTGTGATTCCTGCGGCCGTTTTCTGTTGTGGCCGGCGACCCGAGGGGGAGCGCCGGTCATGAAACTCATCATCGCGGTCATCAAACCATTCAAGCTCGACGAGGTGCGCGAGGCGCTCAACCGCCTCGGCGTCAGCGGCATGACCGTGTCCGAGGTCAAGGGCTACGGCCGCCAGAAGGGACACACCGAGATCTACCGCGGGGCCGAGTATGTGGTGAATTTTCTGCCCAAGGTCCGGATCGAGGTGGCGGTCCCGGCGGACAGCGCCGACAAAGCGGTCGAAGCCGTGACCGCGGCGGCGCGCACCGGCCAGATCGGCGACGGCAAGATCTTCGTCCTGCCGATCGATCACGCGCTGCGCATCCGCACCGGCGAGACCGACAGCGACGCACTTTGAACGCGGCAAACCGCGTCGAAGATCACTGCCACGGGGGGACATCATGATCGCAGCAAAATCGCGGCGCCTGGTCGGGACCGCCGTCACGGCCGCGCTTTCCGGCGCGGCCTCGCCCGCATTCGCGCAAGCATCGGCATCCAAGATCGACGGCGCCGATACGGCCTGGATGATCGTCGCCACCGGCATCGTGCTGATGATGACGCTTCCGGGGCTCGCACTGTTCTACGCCGGCATGGTGCGCAAGAAGAACGTACTCGCCACCATGGCGCAGAGCCTGGCCGCCACCGCGCTTGTGTCGGTGCTGTGGGTCATCGTGGGCTACAGCCTCGCCTTCACGGGCCACGGGGCGGTGCTCGGCGGTTTCGATCGCGTCTTGCTGCACGGCATGGGCATGGATGCGATCAACCCGCTGGCGCCCACCATCCCCGAAAGCCTGTTCATGCTCTATCAGATGACCTTTGCGATCATCACGGTGGCGCTGGTGGCGGGCGCGGTCGCCGACCGCATGCGCTTCTCCGCCTTCCTGCTGTTCTCGGCGCTGTGGCTGATGGTGGTTTATGTGCCGATCGCCCATTGGGTATGGGGCAACGGCTTCCTCGGCGCCGCCGGCCTGCTCGATTTCGCCGGCGGCACGGTGGTGCACGTCAATGCGGGCGTCGCCGGGCTGGTGGCGGCGCTCGTGCTCGGCGCGCGCCGCGGCTACGGTTCGGAAAATCTCGCGCCCTTCGACCTGTCGATGGCGGTGGTGGGCACCGGATTGCTGTGGGTGGGCTGGTTCGGCTTCAACGGCGGCTCGGCGCTCGGCGCCAGCCCGCGCGCCGTCATGGCGATCACGGCGACCCATTTGGCAGCCTGCACCGGCGCGCTCACCTGGCTGGCGTTGGAGTGGTATCTGCGCGGCAAGCCCTCGGTGCTCGGCATGATTTCGGGCGCGGTCGCCGGGCTCGGCACCATCACGCCGGCGTCCGGCTTCGTGCTGCCGTGGCACGGCATGGTCATCGGCATCGCGGCGGGCAGCGTCTGCTTCTGGGCCTGCACGGTTCTCAAGCACCGCTTCAAATACGACGACTCGCTCGACGTCTTCGGCGTGCACGGCATCGGCGGCGCGACCGGCACGTTGCTGTGCGGCGTGTTCGCGGCCGCGTCGGTCTCGGTCTCGGCCGACGCGCCGGCCGGCCATCCCGGGCTCCTCGAAGGCAACCCGGGCCAATTGCTGACCCAGCTTTACGGCGTCGTCGTCACGGCGGCTTGGTGCGGCGCGGCCACCTTCGGGCTGCTCCGGCTCGTGGGTTGGCTCGTCCCGTTGCGGGCGTCGACGGAAGATGAAATCGCCGGCCTCGACATATCGCTGCACGGCGAGGCACTGCAGTAAGCTGGGGCTCGCGCCGCCGGCATCCCTTGGGGCGAGCCACCACCGCATTGATTCAGCACATGTTTTTTGGTGGAACCGGGGCCTGGCCGGAGCCGCGCGGGCGCCTGTGTGGCGCTGCCGTTGCGGCCAAATTCAAGCTCCCGATCGCGACTTGCGGGCGAATGCCTTCTTTATAGGCAAGCTTGACTGGTTCTTGTGCGCAGACTCGCCATGGGTGCGGCAGCCGGTCGCGGCCCGCCAAAATAGTCTGAACGCGCTCAAGGGCTTGAGCCGAAAAATTCGGATTGGCACGAGGCTTGATTAGGAACCTGCGGCAACACCCGTGGGCAATCGCATGCGGGGTGTCGTTGCGACTGCCCAATCTGTCTGTCGTCAGAGCGGGCCTCAAGGGGGATTAGACCCATGAAAATCGTCATGGCCATCATCAAGCCGTTCAAGCTCGACGAGGTCCGCGACGCTCTGACTGCGGTTGGCGTGCACGGAATGACCGTCACCGAAGTCAAGGGCTACGGACGTCAAAAGGGCCACACGGAAATCTATCGCGGCACCGAATATGCGGTGAGCTTCCTGCCGAAACTGAAGGTCGAAGTGGCGATTGCCGCCAGCCAGGTGGACAAGATCGTCGACACCATCACTGCCGCCGCAAAAACCGGACAGATCGGCGACGGCAAGATCTTCGTGCTGAATCTCGACCATGCCGTCCGTATCCGCACCGGCGAAACCGACGCGGCCGCGCTCTGAACCCGCACCACACAGGAGTTGAACCATGACACTCAAGAAACTTGCTCGTGCGGGCCTCATCGCTGCGGCGTTGAGTGCGCTCACCAGCGTCTTCTTCGTCTCGGCGCCGATGTTCGACCATTCGGCCGCCTACGCCCAAGCGCCGGCAGCCGCGCCCGCGGCGGCTCCCGCCGAAGCGGCTCCCGCGGACGCCTCGCCACCCGCTTGCGCCGCCAATGCCGACGCCGCCAAGGCGGTGCTCACCAATTGCACGCCGAATTCGGGCGACACCGCCTGGATGCTCACCTCGGTCGCGCTCGTTCTCATGATGACCATCCCGGGCCTCGGCCTGTTCTATGGCGGCATGGTGCGCAAGAAGAACGTCGGCGACACCGTGATGACGAGCTTCGCCGTCACCTGCCTCGTCACGATCATCTGGGTGGTCTGCACCTACAGCATGGCGTTCACGGCCGGCTCGCCCTGGGTCGGAGGGCTGAGTCGCGCCTTCCTGCAGGGGATCGTGAGCGACATCGCCAAGGGCATCGGCAATCCCAATCCGCTCGCCGCCACCATTCCGGAAACCGTCTACATCTGCTTCCAGATGACCTTCGCGATCATCACGCCGGCGCTCATCGCGGGCGCCTTCGCGGAGCGCATGAAGTTCTCGGCGATGCTGTGGTTCATGGGCATTTGGGCGATCGTGGTCTATGCCCCGATCGCGCATTGGGTCTGGGGTCCGGACGGCTTCATGAACTCCGCCAACTCGGACGGCCTCATCAAGGTTCTCGACTTCGCCGGTGGCACCGTGGTGCACATCAATGCGGGCGTCGCGGGCCTGATGTGCTGCCTGATGCTTGGCAAGCGCCGGGATAGCGGCCCCGGGCACAACATGGTGCTCACCTTCATCGGCGCCTCGCTGCTGTGGGTCGGCTGGTTCGGCTTCAACGCCGGCTCCGCCGTCACCGCCGGCATGCAGGCCGGCATGGCGATGCTGGTGACGCAGATCGCGACCGCGGTCGCCGCCTTCACCTGGATGCTGGTCGAGTGGATGATGCGCAAGAAGCCGACCGTCATCGGCATCTGCTCGGGCGCGGTCGCGGGCCTCGTCGCGATCACGCCGGCCTCGGGCTTCGTCGGTCCGGTCGGCGCGATCTGCATCGGCATCGCGGCCGGCGTCGTGTGCTACTGGGGCGTCACCGGGCTCAAGCACATGTTCGGCTACGACGACTCGCTCGACGCCTTCGGGGTCCACGCGGTCGGCGGGATCGTGGGCGCGCTGCTTACCGGCGTGTTCGCGGTCGAGCAATACGGCGGCACCGCCGGCCTGCTCGAAGGCAACGCGGTGCAGCTCGTCAACCAGGCCGAAGGCATCGTCGTCGTCATCGTCTACGACGCCATCGTGTCGCTGATCATCCTCAAGATCATCGACATCATGCTCGGACTGCGGGTCAGCGAAGAAATCGAGCGCGAGGGGCTCGATCTCGCGCTGCACGGCGAGGCCGTCCAGTAAACGGCACTACGGGACACGGTTGGGGCGAATACCCGGCAATCGCCCCGTCCGGTCGGGGGCCCTGGCGCAAGCCAGGGCCCTTTGTTTTTGGGGGTGGCCGCACCGCCTCCCTGGTGGCCCGATACGGACCCGATCGTCGACACGAAACTCCGGCAGAACCGCCCGGCATATCGCCGATGGTTAATCACGCCTTAACCTCGCCGCCCCTATGGTGGGCGGCCCTTGTAACTTGCGGCGGCGCGAGCCGTCGCGCATGTAGATGTCATGACCAGCGTCGCACGCGAGCCCAAAAGCGAGCCGAAGCACCAGCCGAGGCCTTCGGCCGGCCGCCCGGTCGACACGCGTTCGCCGTTCACGCGGCTCGCCGAGCTCATCGCCGGCGTCGCGCCGGGCAAGCCGGCGATCGATCTCGGGGTCGGCGAGCCCAAGCACCCGGTGCCGGGCTTCGTGGCGTCCGTCCTGGCGGCGCATATCGGCGACTTCGGACGCTATCCGCGCAACGAGGGGATTCCTGACTTCCGCGCCGCCGCCGCCGCCTGGGCGGGCCGCCGTTACAAGCTCGCCCGGCCGCCCGATCCGGAGCGCGAGGTCATCGTCCTCAACGGCTCGCGCGAAGGGCTCTTCCTCGGCGCGCTGGCAGCCAAGCACCACGTGCCGGCGCGTGCCGGCCGGCCCGCGATCCTCGTCCCCAATCCGTTCTACGCGGCCTACTCGGCCGGCGCCGTCGCGGCCGATTGCGAGGTGATCTATCTGCCGACCACCCGGGCGACCGGCTTCCTGCCCGACCTCGATGCGCTCGCGCCGGACGTGCTCGCCCGCACGGTCGCCTTCTACCTGGCGTCGCCGTCAAACCCGCAAGGCGCGGTCGCCGACCTCGCTTATCTGCGCCGCGTCACCGAGATGGCGCGCCGCCACGGATTCCTGGTGTTCAGCGACGAGTGCTATTCGGAAATCTACACCACCGCGCAACCGTCCGGCATCCTGCAGGCGGCGGGCGATGATTTCGAGAATGTGGTGCTGTTCCAGTCGCTGTCGAAGCGCTCCAACCTGCCGGGGCTGCGGGTCGGCTTTGCGGCCGGCGACCGCCGCTTCATCGGAAAATTTCTCGAGCTGCGCAGCGTCGCGGCGCCGCAGGTGCCGATTCCGGCGCAGCATGTCGCGATCGCGGCCTACGGGGACGAGCAGCATGTGGAGGCCAACCGCGACCTTTACCGTCTGAAATTCGACCTCGCCGACCAGATCATCGGCGACCGCTACGGCTACAAGCGCCCCGCCGGCGGCTTCTTCCTGTGGCTCGACGTGGCACCGCAAGGCGGCAGCGAGGCGGCGGCCGCAAAACTGTGGCGCGACGGCGGCGTGCGGGTGCTGCCCGGACGCTACTGCGCGCGCGATCAGGCCGACGGCAGCAATCCCGGCGCGGACTACATCCGCGTCGCCATGGTGCACGACAAGGAAACCACGGCCGAGGCGCTTCACCGCATCGTGTCCGTGCTCGGCTAGAGAGAGGAGCGCGCGTGGCCATCTCGTCCCTGCATCGCGGCTTCGACCCCAGCGCTTTCCTGCCGGACGATCTGAGCGCCGCTTTGCGCCGTCGCGTGCGCGAGCTCGGCGGCCTCGCGCTGATCGGTATCGCCGCCATCGCGACGACCGCGCTCGCGACCTGGTCGGTCAGGGATCCCAGCCTGAGCCATGCCACCGGCGCGCCCGTGCACAACCTGCTCGGCACCTGGGGCGCGATGGCGTCCGATCTGCTGATGCAATTGTTCGGGCTGGCCGCGGTCGCGATCGTGTTGCCGGTGGCGTTCTGGGGATGGCGGCTGTTCACCCATCGGCGGCTCGACCGCCAGCGCCTGCGGCTGCTGTTCTGGGTGCTGGGCGCGCCGGTCGCGGCCGGCTTCGCGGCCTGCCTCACGCGCGCCGCGCACTGGCCGCTCCCGACCGGTCTCGGCGGGGTGGTCGGCGATACCCTGCTTCGCTTTCCCGCCTATGTGGCGGGCGGCACGCTGTCGGGCACGCCGCGCTTCGTCATCGCGATCCTGTTCGGGCTGGCGACGCTTTTCGTGGTCGCGGTCGCGTCCGGCGTCGGCTTCCACGCGCCGGCCGATGAGGAGGACGAGGAGGTCGAGGAGGAGGATGACTCCGCCGACGAGTCGGTCGGCGTGATCGCGATCGCGATCGGCTGGCTGACGCATGGGCTCCTCAGTCTCAAATCCCATATCGGGCGCGCGCTCTCGGCGGTCTTCGCGTTCCGCGGCGCCGCGGACGAGGAGGCGCGCGGCCCCGCGCGCCCGCGGGTCGAGCCCCGCATCCTGCCGCCGACCGGAACGCAGCCGCCCGAGGACGACGGCGAGGAAGACGAGGAAGAGGAAGACGACGAGGAAGAGGAAGGATCGTCGCTCCGGATCACGACCCCCAAGACGGCGAAAAGCGCGGCGCGCGCCGCCCCGCGCAGGCAGACCGGCGGTTACGTGCTGCCCGCGCTCGGGCTGCTGGCGGCCGCCAAGGCGATCGAGCGCTTCGCGCCGAGCGCCGAGACGCTGCAGGAAAACGCCACCGCGCTCGAAAGCGTGCTGTCCGATTTCGGCGTGCGCGGCGAGATCATCAATGCGCGCCCCGGGCCGGTGGTCACGCTCTACGAGCTCGAGCCCGCGCCCGGCATCAAGTCGTCGCGGGTGATCGGATTGGCGGACGACATCGCGCGCTCGATGAGCGCCGTATCGGCGCGCGTCGCGGTGGTGTCGGGACGCAACGCGATCGGCATCGAGCTGCCCAACCCGACGCGCGAGAAGGTCTATCTGCGCGAGCTCCTGGCGTCGGAAGACTACAATAATTCGAACGCCAAGCTGCCGCTCTGCCTGGGCAAGACGATCGGCGGCGAGGCGGTGATCGTCGATCTCGCCCGCATGCCGCATCTCCTGATCGCCGGCACCACCGGCTCGGGCAAGTCGGTCGCCATCAACACCATGATCCTGAGCCTGTTGTACCGGCTCAGCCCCAACCAGTGCCGGCTGATCATGGTCGATCCGAAGATGCTGGAATTGTCTTCCTATGACAGCATCCCGCACCTGCTCACCCCGGTCGTCACCGATCCCAAGAAGGCGGTGGTGGCGCTCAAATGGGCGGTGCGCGAAATGGAGGACCGCTATCGCAAGATGTCGAAGCTCGGCGTGCGCAACATCGACGGCTACAACGCGCGGCTCGCCGACGCCAAGACCAAGGGCGAAGCGCTCACCCGCACGGTGCATACCGGCTACGACCGCGAGACCGGCGAGGCGATCTACGAGAAGGAGGAGTTCGATCTCGAGCCCCTGCCCTATCTGGTGGTGATCGTCGACGAGATGGCCGACCTCATGATGGTGGCCGGCAAGGACATCGAGGGCGCGATCCAGCGGCTCGCCCAGATGGCGCGCGCGGCCGGCATCCATGTCATCCTGGCGACGCAGCGTCCCTCGGTCGACGTCATCACCGGCACCATCAAGGCGAATTTCCCGACCCGCATCTCGTTCCAGGTCACCTCCAAGATCGACAGCCGCACCATCCTGGGCGAGCAGGGCGCCGAGCAGCTGCTCGGCCAGGGCGACATGCTCTACATGGCGGGCGGCGGGCGTATCAGCCGCGTCCACGGACCCTTCGTGTCCGACGACGAGGTCGAGAAGGTCGTGCGTCACCTCAAGACGCAAGGCGCGCCGCAATATCTCGAGGCGGTCACGGCCGACACCCTGGAAGGGGAAGAGGACGGCGCCGTGTTCGACGCGACCGGCATGGGCCAGACCGAGGGCGGCGATCTCTACAGCCAGGCGGTGCAGATCGTGACGCGCGACCGCAAGGCCTCGACCAGCTACATCCAGCGCCGCCTGCAGATCGGCTACAACCGCGCCGCCTCGCTCATGGAGCGGATGGAGAACGAGGGTATCGTCGGGGCCGCCAACCACGCCGGGAAGCGCGAGATTCTGGTCGGCGGCGACGAGGAAGAGCGATTCTAAGCGTGTTCCAGTTCGAGTGAATCGGGACACCGGCACCAATATTTGGTCGCATTTTCCGCGGTGAGCCGGGGACCGCTTCGCCGGAAAATGCTCTACTGCAAGTATGGCGGGCCGGCGAATCAGGGCCGCGAAATCGCCACACGACGCCACTAACCGTGCGCCGGGCGTTTTTCGATGGGGGGCTGGATCGAAAATCGCTCGAGTTTCGGTGATGGGTCGCATTTTCTGCGGCGGGGAATACGGGGCGCAGCGGAGATAGAGATGCGGAAGGCGGGAGTGGCCGCGCTGGTGGCGGCCTTGATGGTCGGCGCGACGCCGATCGCGGGCGCGCAGAGTGTTCCGGTGCCGGTTCCCGCTCCGAAAAAGCCCTCAACCCAAGGCACGTCCGCCAATCAGCCGCTGCGACCCCCTGCCGCGGTGGGACCCGCTCAGACCGGGCCGGCGGCCGCCGCCAGCCCTAGCGGCGCGCCACGCGCGCCGGGCGGATTCGACGCCACCCAGCGCGCGCTGGTCGACCGGGTGAGCGGATATCTGTCGTGCCTGCAGACCCTGGTGGGCGATTTCGTTCAGGTCGGACCGGACGGCCAGCGCACCGAAGGCCAGTTCTTCATCCAGAAGCCCGGCAAGGTGCGGTTCGAATACAACCCGCCGAGCCCGGTCGATGTGGTGGCGGACGGCCATTCGGTGGTGGTGCGCGACCGCAAGCTCGACACGCAGCAGCTGTTTTCGCTGTCGCAGACGCCGCTGCGCTTCCTCTTGTCGGACCGTATCGACCTCTTGCGCGACACCAACCTGGTCTCGGTGTCGGCCGACGACACCTTCGTGACCGTCGTGATCGAGGACACCCAGACCCTGATCGGCACCAGCCGGCTGATGCTGATGGTCGGCGCCAAGGACTTCCAGCTGCGGCAATGGACGGTGACCGACCCGCAGGGCTTCGACACCACGGTCGCGGTCTACAACCTCGACACCACCAAGAAGCTCGATCCGAACATGTTCAAGATCACCTATTCGGATCGCCCCGACCCGCGGTGAGCGGTGAAATTTTCTGGGATGAACTCTCAATTCGTCATGGCCGGGCTTGTCCCGGCCATCCACGTCTCTATTTTTGGGAAGTCCCTGAGACGTGGATGCCCGCCATATAGGCGAGCGAAGCGACGCCGTTCTTCGAACGGCTATGCGCGGGCATGACGAATCACAATCCGTAACCTGGACTCCATGCACATCACCATCACGACCTGGAACATCAATTCGGTGCGCTTCCGCATCGACCTTGTGTCGAAGTTCATCCAGGCAGAGCGGCCGGACCTGCTCTGCCTGCAGGAAACGAAATGCCCGGACGACAAGTTTCCGCTCAAGCGCTTCGCGCGGCTCGGCTATACGCATGTCGCGCTCAACGGCCAGAAGGGCTATCACGGCGTCGCGGTGCTCTCCCGCCTGCCGTTCGATTCCACCAGCCTGCGCAACTTCTGCAGCAAGACCGATTGCCGGCATATCTCGGTGACGTTGGGGGAGAAGGCCGGCCTGCGCGAACCCACGACCTTGCATAATTTCTACGTGCCGGCGGGCGGCGACGAGCCCGACCCCGACATCAACGTGAAATTCGCCCACAAGCTCGCCTTCCTGGACGAGATGCGGGGCGCGCCCGAATTGCGCCCGGCCGCGAAGGAGCGCGCGATCCTGGTCGGCGACCTCAATGTGGCGCCGCTCGAGCACGACGTGTGGAGCCACAAGCAGATGCTCAAGGTGGTGTCGCACACGCCGGTCGAATGCAAGAAGCTCAACGAGGCGCAGAGCTCGGGCGGCTGGTTCGACGCGATGCGCGCCTTCGTGCCGGAGCCGGCGAAGCTCTACACCTGGTGGAGCTACCGCGCGGCCGATTGGGCGGCGGCCGACCGCGGACGGCGGCTCGACCACGTCTGGGTGAGCCCGGCGCTCGCCGGCGAGGTTTCGGCGCTGAAGATCCGGCGCCAGGCGCGCGGCTGGGCGCAGCCGTCGGATCACGTGCCGGTGACGGTGAAAGTGGAGCTGTGAGCGGGCGAGCGTGACCCTGATCAGAAATGCCGACGTCGTTGCCCGCGAAAGCGGGCAATGACGGAGCAAATCTACCGCCGCCGCGCGTCCGGATCGAGGACGCCGCGCAGCCCCACCATGTCGCGCGTGGCCTGATCGGTGCGCGCCGCGATGTAATCGCGCAGCCGCAGCGCGGCGTCGGGAAAGCCTTCCAGCATCTTGAGGAACAGGCCGCGCGGCACACGGATCACGGTCGAGGGCTCGGCCGCGGTGGCGGTGACCGGGCGCGTCGTCTCGGTCAGCAGGGCGAGCTCGCCCAGCAGCGCGCCGCGCACCACCTTGACCTCGGCGGTTCTCGAATCGGTATTGTCGGCCGAGAGGATGAAGGAGCCTTCCTGGACCAGGTAGCCGGCGTCGGCCGGATCGCCCGCCGAGAACAGCACCTCGCCGCCATGCACGTAGCGGCTCTCGGCGCCGATCGCCAGGATCCGCAACGCCTCGTGTCCGAGCATGGCGAAGCTCGGCACGCGCTCCAGAAAGGCGATGTCTTCCTCGATGGTCATGATTGGTGCGATCTACGGCACCAGCTTGTACCCGCCGGTTTCGGTGACCAGGATCGCCGGCAAGGCCGCGTCCTTCTCGACCTTCTGACGCAACCGGTAGATATGGGTCTCCAGCGTATGGGTGGTGACGCCGGAATTGTAGCCCCAGACCTCCTGCAGCAGCACCTCGCGCGACACCGGGCGCTGGCCGGCGCGGTAGAGATACCGCAGGATCGCGGTTTCCTTCTCGGTCAGCCGCACCTTGTTGCCCTTCGGGCTCATCAACAGCTTCGAGCTCGGACGGAACGTGTAAGGCCCGATGGTGAAGACCGCATCCTCGCTCGCCTCGTGCTGGCGCAGCTGCGCGCGGATGCGGGCGAGCAGCACCGCGAAACGAAACGGCTTGGTGACATAGTCGTTGGCGCCCGACTCCAGGCCGAGGATGGTGTCGGAATCGGTGTCGTGGCCGGTCAGCATGATGATCGGCGCCTTGAAGCCGTTCTTGCGCAGGATGCGCACCGCCTCGCGCCCGTCGATGTCGGGCAGGCCCACATCCATGATCACGAGGTCGATCTGGCCGGCCTTGGCGGCCTGCACGCCCTTGGAGCCGGTATCGGCCGCCACCGCCTCGAATTCCTCGTGCAGCGACAGTTGCTCGACCAGCGCGTCGCGCAGCTCGTTGTCGTCGTCGACGATCAGGATCTTGCGTGCATTCGACATCGGTTCAGGCCTGTGGGGCCGCCGGCTGCGCGGCGTTGGGCGCAATAGAGCATGCAGGCGTAAAAGAGCAAGTGGTTGACCGCATTGAGCTTGCGT
>DATBBS010000639.1:0-11705 GCA_036270895.1 Xanthobacteraceae bacterium | reverse complement strand
CTCGAACTCCTTCCTGGACGTCCTGCTGATGATGGGGTTCGGCGTCCTCGGCTATCTGTTCAAGAAGCTCTCCTACCCGATCGCCCCACTGGTGCTAGCCACCGTCATCGGCGACAAGGCCGAGGATGCGTTCCGCCAGGCGATGCTGATGTCGAAGGGATCGCTCGGCATTTTCTTCAGCAACACGCTGGTCGCCACTCTCGTCATGCTGTCCATCATGCTGCTCGTGTTGCCGCTGGCGAGCCGGCTGCTCGGCCGGCGCTCGCGCAAGACCATCGTGGCCGAGTAGCGATGGATCAATCAACTAGGAAATCCATGAGCCTGGACCGGTCCGACAGCAATGGGACCAAACCGATGCTGGCGCTCGCGATGGGCGACCCGGCCGGCATCAGCCCGGAATTGACTGCGCGGCTCCTTGCGCTCGACGAGGTGCGGGCGCAAGCCCGCCTGATCGTCATCGGCGACCGTCGCGTCCTCGAGCAGGGCGCGCGCGTCGCGGGAGTCGATCCCGACGTCGAGACGGTCGGTCCCGACGACCCCCTGCCGAACCGGATCGACCGCCCGATCTTTGTCGATCTTGCGAACCTGGATCCGGGTTCGGTCGAGCGTGGCGTGGCGACGCGCGAGGGCGGCGGTTTTGCGCTTGCGAATTATCGTCGCGCGCTGACCATGGCGCGCGAGGCGCGCGCGGAGGGGGTCTGCTTCACGCCCTTCAATAAGCAGGCGATGCGGCTCGCGCTCCCGACCTACGACGACGAGATCGGCTTTTCGTCCGAGGTCGTCGGCGTCGACGGACCGGCGAGCGAGTTCAACATCCTGGAAAACATCTGGAACGCGCGCGTTACATCACATGTGCGCCTCGCCGACGTGGCGGCCCTGATCTCCACCCAACGGGTCGGGCGCGCGCTGCGATTGACCGACGCGGCGATGCGGGCGGCGGGATTTTTGCGTCCCCGCATCGCGGTCGCGGGCCTCAATCCCCATGCGGGCGATGGCGGAAACTTCGGGCGCGAGGAGATCGACGAGATCGCCCCGGCGGTCGCGCTGGCGCGCGCGGACGGCATTGCGGCGGATGGCCCCTACTCGCCCGATACGGTGTTCCTACGGGCTCGGAACGGCGACTTTGACGCGGTGCTGACCATGTATCACGACCAGGGCCAGATCGCGATGAAGCTCATGGGCTTCGATCGCGGCGTCACGCTCCTGGGCGGATTCCCGTTCCCGATCTGCACGCCCGCGCACGGCACCGCTTATGACATCGCGGGCCAGGGTATCGCCAACATCGGGGCCACCCGCGCGGCGGTGCTGCTGGCGGCCCGCATGGTCCTGGCAAGAGCAGCCTGACGATCAGTAATTTTTCCGCCCGCCGCTCCGCCGTCGTCACTCCCCCGGCCCCTCGACGATGACGCCGGTATGCGGCTCGATCCAGACCAGGTGATCTTCCACCTTCCGGACGCCCGGGATGTTTTCTGCCGCGACCCGGATCGCCTGACGTTCGCGCTCGTCGGTAAGCGCGCCGGAAAGCTTGACGATTCCATCCGTGACGACCACGTTGATCAGCCCGACCGGCGCCCAGGGTTGTTTTCCCAGTTCGGCGAGCAGGCTCGCGCGGATCGCGGCGTCGCCGGCCGCGACGGGCTGCTCGGCGAGCGCAAAATGCGTGAGCGCGCGCATCAGGTTCGAGCGGGTCACGATACCGACCACCTTGCCGTCGCGCATGACCGGAAGGCGCTTGACGCGGTGGCGTTCCATCAGGTGCACGGCGTCCTCGAGCGGCGCGTCCTCGGTCACCGTATGAACCTCGGGCGTCATCACCTCGCCCACCTTGCCGCCGCTGACACGGACATATTCGCTGGCGAGCCGGCCCGGACCCATCAGGAACTCGATCCAACGCGCCCGCTTGCGCTGCGTCCCCGTTTCCGCCCGCCGCAGAAAGTCGCCCTCGGTCACGACGCCTTGCAGGTTGCCGGACGCATCGATGACGGGAAGCCCGCTGATCCTGTGTTGCAGCATCAATTGCACCGCGTCCAGGACGGGCGCCTCCGGGCCGATCGACACGATTTGCCGCGACATGACGTCCTTTACTTGCATGGCGAGCCTCCCGATCAGATTTAGGCCATTCCTAGAGGGTGTGCCGATTAGATGCTTCGGTTTCGCGGCAAACAAGGCCGTTGAAGTTCACGGCCACCGCGCCTCAAGCGATGGCGCGGGTTTCACGGAGTTCGGCGGCGACTACCCGACCCGGGATGGCACCTGCATTCGCGACTATTATCCACGTCAGCGATCTCGCGGCCGCCCATGTGCCTGCGCTCGGTAATCTGTTGCAAGGCGGCGAGAGTGCGGCCGGTGCGCGAGCTTGTCGATATCGCCCGCAAGGTCACCGGCCTCGACATTCCGGTGCGGGTCGGCCCCCGTCGGCCGGGCGACCCGCCGGCGCTCGCCCAGGCGCGGCTGGGGTGGTCGCCGCGCTATGCCGATATGGCGGTACAAATGGCGCATGCCTGGAGCTGGCGCCAGGGCGGCCGCGGCGCGTTCCAACGACCCAGGACGGCAACTTCCGGGTGATTCTCCCACCAATCTCGCCGCACCGAGGATCGCCAAGATGCGTCGCGAAGGCGTTTTCCACCGCTTTTCCATGAGCTTAGCCGGCGGGAGGCGTCCCGCCCATCGCCTCGCCTGAGAGCTTGATTTTCGCGTCCCCAATGACCATTTTGGGCGCCTGAACGCCCGGCCCCGCCGCGTAGCGGGGCCGGCGCCATACCCCCGCGATATCCCGATTTTCAGGCCGGTGCTGCGGCGGTCATAAGGGTTTCGCCGGTTTGTCGTTTTTTGTCCGACTCTCGGCACCACACTGTTCAGTGTGGCCGGGTGTCTGCTTGAGCAACGTGATCACATGGACCTGTCGTTGAATCAGAGGATTGAGGAAGACGTCGCGGATCTCGAGTCCCGGGGCGCCGAGGTGCGCGCGCCCGGGGTGGTGCCGGCCCAGACGTCGGCCGACGACGACGACCATGCCGACCAGGATGCGACCGGCCACCAGGTGGCGGTCCGCGGCATCGGCCAGCCCGACGACGAGAGGCCCTCGCCCGACCTGGTCGCCACCTATTTCCGCCAGATGGGCCGGCGCGAGTTGCTCTCGCGCGAGCAGGAGATTGCGCTGGCCAAGCGCATCGAGGCGGCGCAGGGGGCGCTTCTCGCGGGCCTCTGTGGCGTGCCGATGCTGATCGCGCGGATCGACCAGTGGGGCAGCGAGCTGCGCGAGGGCCGCCGCCATCTGCGCGATCTCGTCGACCCGTCCGCACCCGATGACAGCCGGCCCGCCGGCGCCTCCGGGCAAGATGCCGGGACTGCCGAATTCGGCGCGCTCGCGCCGGCCACGACAGAGACCGAACCAGCCGGGGACCAGGCGGATGAGCGCGGCTTTTCCAGCGAGGAGCACGCGGCCGCCGTGCGCGACAGCGCGTTGCTGCTCGGCGTCATCGGGCGACTCGAGGCTCTCTCCGAGCTCGCCGACGAGATTGCCGCCCTGAGCCAAAAGCGCATGGCGGCGCTGCGACGCGGCCGTGAGCTGCCCAAGGCGGGGCGTGCGCGCCTGCAGGAGCTGCTGTCGAAGTTCGCCGGCGAGGTGACGGGTTTGCGGCTGCAAGCGCATCTGGTTTCGGATCTGGTCGCGGACCTCGAGCAGGAGCAGCGGACGCTGGCGCAGACCGAGCGGGAATTGTTGCGGCTCGCCCAGCAATGCGGCATCGCACGGCAGGACATGCTCGATCGCCACACCGGCCGCGAGCTCGATGCCGGCTGGCTCGATGAAGCGGCCGCGCTGCCGGCACCGGGCTGGCAAGCGCTTGCGCGCCGGCACGGCGAGCGTGTCGCGCAATTGCGCGGCGAGCTTGCCGCAATCACGCGCCGCGTCGGCTTGCCGATCGCGGAGTTTCGCAGCCGCACCGCCGAGGTGAGCAAAGCCCGGCGCGACGTCATGCGAGGACGCGACGAGATGGTGAAGGCCCATCTGCCGTTGGTGGTCGCGATCGCAAAAAAATATCGCCGCAACAGTCCCATGGATTTCCTGGACCTGATCCAGGAAGGCAACATGGGCCTTATGCACGCCGTCGAGAAGTTCGACTACCGTCGCGGCGTCAAGGTTTCGACCTACGCGGTGTGGTGGATCCGGCAATCGATCGCGCGCGCTCTTGCGGACCAGAGCCGGACCATCCGTATCCCGGTTCACATGACCGAGGTCGCGGCCCGTGTTCTGCGCGAACGGCGCAAGCTCTATCAGAAGCAGGGTCGCGAGCCGGTGGCCGACGAGATCGCGCGGCGGTCAGGGGTTTCGGCGGGACGCATCGAACAGGTGCTGTCGATGGTGCAACAGCCCACGTCCCTCGACCTTCCGGTCGGCGAGGACGGCGACGCGACCTTGGGTGACCTCATCGCAGCGCCGAACACGATCGATCCGCATGCCGCCGCGGAGGCGAGCGCGCTGCGCGAATTCGTCGTCGAGGCGATTTCCGGCCTGTCGCCGCGCGAGGAGCGCATCCTGCGCATGCGTTTCGGGATCGGCGGAATGACCGAGCACACCCTCGAAGAGGTCGGACAGACCTTCGGGGTAACGCGCGAACGGATCCGTCAGATCGAGGCGACCGCCCTCAAGAAGCTGCGCCATCCCACTCGCGCGCGCAAGCTCGCGACCTTCGTGGAAAGCTGACCGCCGGCGCGGCCGCTGTCGAGCGGCCGGCCCGTGCATGACGCCTCTCACCGAGATTTCGATTCGGCCTCCTGCTGGCAACCCTTCGACCGACTACCTATGTGACCTGCGTTCCGCCTGGTCCCGAAGGCGCCGACGCCGGCGCAAGGCTTCGAACGCATGAAGGGGTGCCCATGTCGGTCATGGCCGTACTGCTCAATCTGCTGTGGATCGCTTTCGGCGGCCTGTGGATGGCGGCCGGCTGGGTGATCGCCGCGATCGTGATGGCGATCACCATCATCGGATTGCCCTGGGCGCGGGCCGCTTTCAACATCGCGGTCTATACGCTGCTCCCGTTCGGCCAGAAGGCGGTGTCGCGCGCGGATCATTTGGGGCGCGATGATATCGGTACCGGTCCGCTCGGTTTCCTCGGCAATGTCGTGTGGTTCGTGCTCGCCGGCTGGTGGTTGGCGCTCGGACATCTCGTGACGGCGATTTTGCTTGCCGTCACCATCGTCGGAATCCCGTTCGCCTGGGCGCACCTCAAGCTCGCCGGACTCGCACTCTGGCCGGTCGGCAAGGTCATCGTCCCGGCCGACGACCCGCCATACGGGCGCCGGAGCTGACGCGCAACCGGGGCGCAGCCGCGCTTCCGGACAAGCATTGCGTCCACATCTCGGTTTGCCTGCGATTTAAGGGGGGAAACGCTTCGTTCACCCCGTTCAGCAAACAGCAGGACGAGGGGAAAAATAGAAACGGCACCTTAAAGAGTGTCTCCTATGGTGGCCCCCGGTTGAAAAGAGGGGGGTATGATGAAAAATTCCGTAATCCTCGGCATCGTCGCTACGCTGGCGCTCGGCGTGATCGCCACTCAAACCATGCGGACCGCCGTGGCGACGATCGAGCCGCAGGCGCTCGCCTTGACGATCTCGCCGTTCGACATGATGCAGAACGCGCGCGGCCTGCGGGTCGACGCCTACAGCAACGCGATTTGACGCGCGGATCGAAACCGCCGAATCCATCGAGTTGGATCTCTGCGGATGGGCGGCCCTGCGAAACCTTTCGCGGGCCGCGCCTTGCCGACCATTCTCCTGACTTGCATTCGAGCCGCCCGGCAACCTGTCACCCGGCCTAAGGCGCGGCGGACGCCGGCGCCTCGTTGCGCGATCTGTCGCGCGAAAGCTTGAACAGCAGGAGCGAGCGTCCCGTCACCACATAGTCGTGCCCGAACCCAAAGGGTTTCGGACGGCCCGGCTCGGGCTGGTTGGTGTCGAGAAGGCGGCGCCAGTCGCGTCCTCCGACAACCATCGGCAGCTTGAAAACAACCGCCTCGTGATGGGCATTCACGATCAGCAGCAGCGTGAGGTCGGTGCCGCGCCGCCGGATTCCGGTCGGCTGTGCCCGCCCGTCGAGCAACACGCCGAGGGAACGCGCCATCGGATCCTTCCAATTGGCCTCCGACATCTCCTCGCCGAGCGGCGTCAGCCAGGTCACGTCCTTGACGTCGAGCTCCGCATTATAGGCGCCCGACAGAAAGCGGCCGCGGCGCAGGATCGAGTTCTCCCGGCGCAGCTCCACGACGGTGCGCGTGAAATCGAAGAGCGCCCTCGCCTCATCGTCGATCCCCTCCCAATCGATCCAGCCGATCTCGTTATCCTGCGCATAGGCGTTGTTGTTGCCGCCCTGCGTCCGGGCAAACTCATCGCCGGCCAGGATCATCGGCGTGCCCTGCGAAAACAACAGCGTCGCGATCAAGTTGCGCAGCTGCCGGAACCGCACCTTGCGGATCTCGGGGTCCTTGGTCGGGCCTTCGGCTCCGTAGTTGTGCGAGAGATTTTCGGAATGGCCGTCGCGATTTTCCTCGCCGTTCGCCTCGTTGTGCTTGTCGTTGTAGGAGACGACGTCGTTCAACGTGAATCCGTCATGCGCGGTGATGAAATTCACTGACGCCCAGGGCTTGCGGCCGCGCTTGTCGAAGAGGTCGGCCGACGCGGTGAGGCGGGCGGCGAATTCCGCGAGCTTGCCCTCGTCTCCGCGCCAGAACGCCCGCATCGTATCGCGATATCGATCGTTCCATTCGGCCCATCCGGGCGAGAAGTGACCGACCTGATAGCCGCCCGGACCGCAGTCCCATGGCTCGGCAATTAGCTTCGCCTGGCTGAGCACGGGATCCTGCCGGCAGGAATCCAGAAACCCGCCGCCTTCGTCGAAGCCATAGGGCTCGCGCGCCAGAATGGTCGCGAGGTCGAACCGGAATCCGTCGATATGCATCTCTTCGGCCCAGTAGCGAAGCGAATCGGTGACCATCTGCAGCACCCGCGGATGGCTGAGGTTGACGGTGTTTCCGGTCCCGGTGTCGTTGATATAGTGGCGCGGCTCGGGGCTCAGCCGGTAATAGGACGCATTGTCGATCCCCTTGAGCGACAGGGTGGGACCGAGCTCGTTGCCCTCGGCGGTGTGGTTGTAGACGACATCGAGAATGACCTCGATTCCCGCCGCGTGGAAGTGCGCGACCATCTCCTTCATCTCGTTGACGAACGGCGTGCCCAGGTAACGCGGCTGCGGGGCAAAGAATGCGAGGGTGTTGTAGCCCCAGTAGTTGCGCAGGCCTTTTTCCAGGAGATGGCTGTCATCCGCGAAGGCATGCACCGGTAAAAGCTCGACGGCGGTCACACCGAGCCGGCGGATGTGATCGATGATCTCGGGACGCATGAGCCCCGCGAAGGTGCCGCGCATCTCTGGCGGAATGTCCGGGTGGCGCATCGTATAGCCGCGGGCGTGCAGCTCGTAGATGACCGTCCGCTCCCACGGCACCCGCGGCTTGCGCTCGGGACCCCAGGTGAAGGCGGGATCGATGACGCGGCATTTGGGAACGAAGGCCTGGCTGTCGCGCGTGTCGAATGACAGGTCCTTGTCGGGCGAGTCGAGCGTGTAGCCGAACACGGCCGGGTCGCAGGTCAGCTCGCCGACCAGCTGCTTGGCATAGGGGTCGATCAGCAGCTTGTTGGGATTGAAACGATGGCCGGCCGCCGGCTCATAAGCGCCATGAACCCGGTAGCCATAGACCGTGCCCGGCCGCGCGTCGGGCAGATAGCCGTGCCACACTTCGTCGGTATATTCCGGCAGCTCGATCCTTTCGAGCTCGCGCTTGCCCTCGATATCGAAAAGGCAGAGCTCGACCTTGCGCGCATTGGCGGAAAACAGCGCAAAATTGACACCCGTGCCATCCCACGTCGCGCCGAGCGGAAACGAATGGCCTTCGCGCACGCGCGTGGCCTTGCCGACGGGAAGCCGCTGGACTTTCTGCGCCGCTGGAGGTCGCACCAGTTGCATCTAACTATCCGCCTGCACGGGGTCGGCGAGCCATTTCTCGTTGGACGCCGCCTGCCTGAACTGGCGCGCCGCCGCGGCGAGGTCCTTCTTGCGTTGCGTACGCTCCGCTTCCTTCAGCAGGGCCCGCGCAAAACTCCAACGCGGCAAGCGGCGCAATTCCGCTGGAAGCTCCTTGTCGATCATGTCGACGGCTTCGCCGACGGTCCGGATCACCGACCGGCAACCAGGTGCGCGGATGCGGATCTCCGCCTCGAACGCAAGCGGACGCGCCGGCCCCGAACGGCCGGGCCTGGCAGACGCTGCCGGTTCGTCCTTTGATCCACGCGCCATCGCGGTCCGTCTCCTCGGTCCGGCTATCAACGCGCGATGATGGTTTTCGATCCCATCGGCAACGCCCGCACCGGCGGAATCGGCTGCGCTCCGGGCTTCGTACGGCGACGACCGGAGAAAATGGTGTCGGATTATGCGCGGAGTGGTTCTCGCAGGCGGCTGGCGAATTGTCGGGCCTGGGCCGATCCTTGGCGATTCGTCTAAGATGCGCGCTCGGCTTCACGCCCCGCGGTCCAGGTTCGCAGCACTTTTACCTCTTTGGGCTCGATCGCCACCATGTCGGCACGGTAGCCGGGAGCCAGCCGGCCGAGCCGATGTCCGAGGCCCAAAAAGCTCGCCGGATGCGCCGATGCAAAACGCAACGCGCTTTCGAGCGGAACGTCGAGCAGCCGCACGCAATTGCGTACTGCCGTCGCCATATCCAGCATCGACCCGGCCAGGGTTCCGTCACCACGCACGCACTTTCCATCTCTTGCAACGATGTCCTCGCCATAGAGACGAAAGGCCGAACGCGCGCCCCCGACCGGCGGCATCGCATCCGTCACCAGGATGGGCTTGGCGGCGCCACGCAGCGCAAGCCGCAGCATGGCCGGATCCACATGGACGCCATCCGCGATCATGCCGAACCAAGCCCCGGGAGATTCGAGTGCGGCGGCGATCGGTCCCGGCTCGCGACTCCCCAGCGGACGCATCGCGTTGAAGAGATGCGTGAAGCCCGTCAATCCCTCCTGCATGGCGGCGCACGTCTGCGCGTAAGTGGCCATCGAGTGACCAAGCGAAACCCGCACGCCGGCGCCCGTCAGTTGCCGCACGAAGTCCGGCGGCACCCGCTCCGGCGCCAAGGTGACGTGCACGACGCCGCGCCGGGGGGCGGTCAGCAGGATGGCGTCCTCGGGTGTCGGCACGCGGATATGCCGCAAGGCGTGCACGCCGGGCCTTTCGGGGGACAGGAACGGCCCTTCGAGATGGATGCCCAGCACGCCGGGCTCGCTGTCGATCACATGCTGCACGGCGGCGAGCGCCGCCTTGGTGGTCTCCGGCGCGTCGGTGATCAGCGTCGGAAGCAAACCTGTGGTCCCGAAGCGGCGATGCGCGGCCGCGATCGCGCGGATGCCGTCGGGGCTCGGGACATCATTGAAAAGGACGTCGCCGCCGCCATTCACCTGCAGATCGATGAAGCCGGGAGCGAGCCAGCAATCCGCGGGCAACGTGGCGACCGGCATCGCGGCCGGCAGATCGGCATGCGGGACCAGCGCGACGATCTCCGAACCCTCGGCCACGATGGCGGCGTTGCGAAGGACGGACGTGCCGTCGAACACGCAGTCCGCCGCGATTGCGTGCTGCCGCTGCGTGCTCATCGGGTGCGCGTCACCTTCTGCAGATGGCGCGGCTCGTCGACGTCGGTGCCGCGCAAGGCGGCAAGGCGGATCACCAGGGCATAGAAGCTCTGGATCAGGCATACGGCGTCGGCGTCCGCCTGATCAGGGGCAAGAACCGGCAGACGGTCGGCCATCGCTTCGTCGTCTGCGGTGCAAAACAGCGCCGCCCCCTTGGCCCGCAACGCCGCCGCAAATTCGCGCATCCCCGCCGCGGCGGAATCCGTCGGCATGAACATGATCATGGGATACAGCGGCGACACCATGCTGATGGGACCATGCTGGAATTCGGCGCTGCTGAAGGGCTCGGCATGAAGATTACAGGTCTCCTTCAGCTTCAGCGCCGCCTCGCGGGCGATCGCCAGGGTCGGGCCGCGGCCGATGGTGACGAGGCTATTGGCTTTCGACAAGGCGCCGAGGGATGCGCCCCAGTCGAGCGCGCTCGCCTTCACGAGGCGATCGGGCAACCGCTCGAGCGCGGCGGACATCGCCGCGTCGTCGGTCCACGCGGCGGTCATCCGGAGCAGCATGGTGAGGGCGGCGACAAAGGATTTCGTCGCCGCAACGCTCAGCTCGGGCCCGGCCGCCAGAGGCAAGGTGACGTCGCAGATCGCGGCCAGCGGACTCGTGACGTCGTTGACCAGGGCCACCGTGATGGCGCCGGCCGAGCGCGCCATGCGGCTGAACTCGGTGAGATCATCGCTCTGTCCGGACTGCGAGATCGTCAGCACCAGTTGACCCTTCAGCTTCTGGGGCTGGCGATATACCGTCGCGATATTGGGCGCCGCGGCCGCCACGGGAATTCCGAGATAGCGCTCGATCAAATGCTTGCCGAAGGTTGCCGCATGGGCGGAGCTGCCACGCGCGCAGGTCACCACCACTTGCGGCGGATGACGCCGGCAGCGGGCGACCAGATCCTGCACCGCCTGGCGCGAGGCCTCTTGGCGGCGCACGGCTTCCGGCGCGTCCTGCAGCTCCCTCGCCATCCCAGGACCGTTCATGTCCCCTACCCTCTTGTGTGTTCGGCGGAACGCATAAGCGAAAGGTTTCCGCTCTAGGCCGCGGCGGATTCGGCGGCAACCCGCGCAAGCTGAAGCGCGCCGTCGAGGGCGTCGCCGGCCGATGGAACCAAACGCGCTTTGGTGCCGTCCGACAGCGACGATCGCATGTGATCGGCCAGTCCTCCGACCAATGCGATGCGCTCGACCCCCAGCGCGATCAACCGCGCCGCCAGGGCGTCGACATGGGCTGCCGCCGCGCGCAGGATCTCGATGCCGACCCCGTCGCCGGCGCGAGCATGCTCGATCACGAGTGGCGCAAGGGCGCCGAACTCGCGCGGCGAGGCGCCTGACGCCCATCGCACGATCGCATGCGGGTCGGATTGATAGGGCTCGAACGCGCGCTCGAGCAGCGTGGTCATCCCGATCCGCCCGTCATGGGCCCACAACACGCGGCGCAGGAGTTCGCGGCCGATCCAGGCGCCGCTGCCTTCGTCGGAGACGTTCAGCCCCCAGCCGCCGACACGATATTGCCGGGTTTTGTGTTCGGCCCAGCCGATCGTGCCGGTGCCGACCACCACCACCCCGCCGTCCCGCCCCCCGTGCGCCCCGACGCAGGCCGCATGCGCGTCGGACGTGATCACGGCGCGCCCAAAAGGGAGCTTCAGCCGCTGTGCGGCCGCGAGATCGCTGGGCTCGCTCGCCCCCGCGAGCGCCAGGCAGGCGGTGATCCGGGGCAGATCACGCGACGACAGGCCGGCCTGCTCCAGACAGGCTTGCGTGGCCTGGAGAACGGCGGCAAAACTGACGTCGAGTCCCAGGCGAATGTTGGCCGGGCCGGCCGCGGCCTCGCCCAGCCGGGCTCCCGATGGCGCACACAATCGGGCGCGGCATCGGGTCCCGCCGCCGTCAACCCCGAGGAGTAGCGATTCGGAGCGCATTGGCCAGTTTTGGTCGCCCCAAGGTCAACGCGCAAGAACGATT
>DATBBS010000638.1:0-8724 GCA_036270895.1 Xanthobacteraceae bacterium | reverse complement strand
CACCGCCAGCGCACGCAGCTTGCCGCCTTCGATCAGCGGCTTGGCGGTCAGCAGATTGGCGAGGCCCACCGTGACGCGGCCCGCCATCACCTCGGTCACGCCCGGCGCGGTCCCGCGGAACGGCACGTGCTGCATCTCGATCCCGGCCAGGCTCTTGAGCAGCTCGCTGCCCATGTGCGGCGAGGTGCCGATTCCGGCGGACGCATAGGTGACCTCACCCGGCTTGCGTTTGGCAAGCGCGATCAGGTCGGCGATCGACTTGATCGGCTGCTCGGGCGCCACGATGAAGATATTGGGCAAGCCGGCGACCAGCGTGATCGGCGAGAAATCCTTCACGGCGTCGTATTTGACGTTCTTGTACATGACGGGGTTGATTGCCAGCGTGCTCGCCGCCATCAGCAGCGTGTAGCCGTCGTTGGGCGCATGCGCCACCACCTCGATGCCGATCATCTGGCCGGCGCCGGGCCGGTTCTCGACGAAGAACTGCCCGTTGAGCGATTTCGAGAGGTAGTCCGCCAGCACGCGCGCCAGGATATCGGTGCCGCCGCCGGGCGAGGACGGCACCAGGATCTTCACCGGACGCGACGGGTAATCGGACTGCGCCTGCGCCGGCCCGGCGCAGACCCAAAGCCCGATCAGTAGCGACGCGACCGCGCGCAGCATGATGTTCCTCCCTGCCCGCCCGGGGCAGCTATCCCACAGGCGTGCCGCGCTCACAACAGGCCAAGCTGGCGCAGCTCCCGCCGCATGTCCTCGGGCATGGCGCGCGCGCCGGGCGCCGCGCGGTCGAGATCGCGCGGGGCGTCCTCGTGGGCGAGATAGCGCCAGCCCTGGAAGGCGCGAAACGGCCGCGGCTCGACCAGGATCACCTTGGGCACCAATACCAGCCGGCAGCGGCCGACGCCCTCGCGGTCCACGAAGGGGCGCACGTCGGCGATTTTTTCGCGGCACATGATCTGCCCGCGGATCACCCAATAGAGCGAGCCGCCGTCGAGCACTTCCTCGGTCCGCTTCGGCACCATGCGGGTGGTGTGGATATGCTCGCGCCGGGCGCCTTTCTTGAGCGCCTTGAGCCTCTGCTTGATCCAGCCTTCGAGGTCCTTGACGGAATCGCAGCCGACGCAAAGTTTGAGGATATGCAAGGGCATGTTGTGACGTTCAGCTCACGAAGGGGGACGAATTTCCAACGCCGATATCCGCTGCATAGCGCGGCGCTTTCCGGTTTGCGAGTCCGCACCCGGAACCGCGCTGTGGATGGGGATATCGCCGGTCATTCGGCCTCGATCGTCATCAGATGCGCACCCTGCGCCACCTGGGCCGACACCGCGACCCGCACATCGGCGACGACCCCGTCGATCGGCGCCAGCAACGTATGCTCCATCTTCATGGCTTCGATCACGGCGAGCCGGTCGCCCTTGCGCACCGCGGCGCCCGGCGCGACCAGCACCTCGAGCACCTTGCCGTGCATGGGCGCGCTCACGCGGCCACTATCCGTCGCCCCGGCCGCGTCGGCGGCATCGAGCGCCTTGAGCCGCACCACCGTCTGGCGGCCCTGACGCAACACATAGATCGCCGCATCGGCCTCGAGCAAACGCGCGTCGCTTGCCGCCGCCACACCGTCGATCGTCACTTCCGCGCGGCCCGCCCGGTAGGCCACGCTGGCCATCACGCTCTCGCCGTCGGCATCGAGCGGCAGCATGACGGCGCGCGCGCCGGACAGCTGGAAGCCGTCATGCGAATCCCATGGCGACACGCCCTCCTCCTGCTCCGCCCGAACGCGCTGCTGCTCGCGCGCGAACAGCCGTGCCGCGCCCGCGGCGGCCGCTGCCCGGTCGAGCGCCTGCGTGCCCACCAGCGCGTCGAGATGTCGCTCGATGAAGCCGGTGTCGAATTTCTCGGCGCGGAACTCGGCCGCGCGGGCGAGCGCGGCGAGAAAGCCGGCATTGTGGCGCGGCCCGGCGATGACCGTGCGGGCGAGCGCGGCGGCAAGCCGATCGAGCGCCGCGGCCCGGGTCGGCGCCCGGGCGATCACCTTGGCGATCATCGGGTCGTAGAACGGCGTCACCTCGTCCCCGGCCGCCACGCCGGTGTCGACCCGGATGCCCTCGCCCGCCGGCAGATCGAGCGCGAGGATCTTTCCGGTCGAGGGCAAAAAACCCCGGGCGGGGTCCTCCGCATAGAGCCGTGCCTCGACCGCATGGCCGTCGAGCCTCACCTCATCCTGGGCGAGCGGCAGCGCCTCGCCCGCCGCGACGCGGAACTGCCATTCGACCAGATCGAGCCCGGTGACGGCTTCGGTCACCGGATGCTCGACCTGCAGGCGTGTGTTCATCTCCATGAACCAGAAGCCCTCGGGCCGCAGCCCACGCGCACCGTCGGCGATGAACTCCACCGTGCCGGCGCCCTCATAGCCGACGGCGCGCGCGGCCTCGACCGCGGCCCGCCCCATCGCGGCCCGCAGCGCGGGGGTCATGCCTGGGGCCGGCGCCTCCTCGATGACCTTCTGATGGCGGCGCTGGAGCGAGCAGTCGCGCTCGTGCAGATGAATGACGTTGCGGTGCCGGTCGGCGAAAACCTGGATCTCGATGTGGCGCGGTGCGACGACATATTTTTCGATCAGCATGCGCGGATCGCCGAAAGCGGCCGCCGCTTCGCGCGCCGCGCCCGCGAGTGCGGCGTCGAACTCGGCATGCTTGTCGACCCGCCGCATGCCCTTGCCGCCGCCGCCCGCCACGGGCTTGATCAGCACCGGATAGCCGATCTCATAGGCCTTGCGCTTGAGGAAGTCCGGCTCCTGGCGCTCGCCGTGATAGCCCGGGACGACCGGCACGCCCGCCTTTTCCATCAACGCCTTGGCGCGATCCTTCAACCCCATGGCACGGATCGCGGCCGGCGGCGGGCCGACGAACACGATGCCGGCGGACGCACAGGCCTCGGCGAAATCGGGGTTCTCGGCCAGGAAGCCGTAGCCGGGATGGATGCAGTCGGCGCCCGCCTGTCTGGCCACCGCGATCAGTTCGTCGGCCGCTAGATAGCCCGCGCGCCCGAGCGCATGGGCCTCGTCGCACATGCGCACATGCAACGCGTTGGCGTCGGCCGCGGAATAGACCGCGATGGTGCGCAGCCCGATGTGGCGCGCGGTGCGCGCGACGCGAACGGCGATCTCGCCGCGATTGGCGATCAGGACAGAGGAGAACATGGAGCCGCCCGGAGCATTTCCGCCGCAGTGATACCGGCTCGCCGCGAAAAATGCGACCGAATCAGGGATCTGCCGCGCGGGCGTTCCGGTGCGATCGATCCGGATCCGGCCGGAGCCGCACGGAGGTCAGCGATCGCCACGAGCGACGCCCCGGATCATCGCAGGCCGTCACTGCGTGGCCGGGGCAGCCGGCGCCACCTGGTGCGGTGCGGCCGGGGCGGGCTTGGGCGCCGGGCGCGAGGCCGCCTGTTGGGGCCGGCGCGGCGGGGTCGGCGCATTCGCCGGCTTGGATTCGGTCTTTTCCGCCTTGGTGTCGGGCGGCATACCGGGCTCGGGATTCATGATGCTGACCGGTGGAATCGACGACGCCGAGGGGAAATCATATTTCGACGGCACCGGTGAGGCCCCGGGCGCCGGCGCGGATGCGGGCGGGGTGGCGGGGGTCGAGCCGGTGATCAAGGCATTTCCGGCGCCTTCGGCGAGCGGCGGGCCGGATTTTTGGGCGCGCGCCGCCCAATCGGCCGCGTAGAGCTCGACATGACGGCTGAAGACGCGCTCGCGCAGATTGGCTTGCACGCGGCCGGCGTCATGCAGCAATGCGTAGCTGTCGCACAACAGCGGCGTGCAGCTGTCGCGCACCGAGAGCACGTGGGCGACGATGCCGAAGCGGTCGGTCTCGAGCGCCATGCGCAGGACCGTGAGCGCGCCCTCATAGTTGCCGCCCGAGCGCCGCGCGAAATCGGCGCTGTCGGCCAGCAGGACGAGGCGCGCCGAGACATAAGAAACCGCGGCCGCGGTCGATTCCGGGGTCGCGAACACCGCCCGCTCGCAAGCAGTCTCCACCGCGTCGCCCGCCACGGCGTCGAGGCAGGCCAGCGCCGAGCCGGATGCGAGCGCGCGCGCCGTGAGATCGGCCGCACGCTGATCGAGCGCGCGTCGCTCGGCCGAACGCTCGCGCGATTCGGTGCGCTCGAGGAGCAGTCCCACGGCGGCGACGCAGACGACGACCGCCAGAAGGCGGACGAGCGTGCCCGCGAGGCTGGCGCCGGCGCGCGTCAGGGTGAGCACGCCGATGACGATGAAGAGCACAACCGCCGCGCCGGCCGCCCAGACCGGCAGCGCAAATGTGCCCAGCGCAAAATCGAGATTCGGCATACCGAGAATCCCCCGCTCACGTCTCCCAGTCGCGGCCTGTCGCCGAAGAGTCCCCCCGCAACTATGCCGCAGTCCGACACCTCTGACCACCAACAAGATTGCATCCGCGGTCCGATTCGCGCGCGGCGCCACCCGAGAGGTACGATGTAGTGGAGTTGAGTCGTCTGCCGACGTGGAACCACCATGCCCAGGCGGCTTTCCCTCGGCGGCTGCTTTCGGGTAGGCTCCGCCGATCAACTACTTCTCATGGAACAATAATATGAATGTGCATGCGACCTCCGGGGCGCCCCCCACAGGCGGACCGGTCGATCCGTCGATCCTGCAAGATCTCGTCTACGCCAACCATATCTGCGCCGAGCAGGGCGTGCTCGACGGCTATGGCCATGTCAGCGTCCGCCATCCCCACGCGCCGGAGCGTTATTTCCTGTCCCGGTCGCTCTCCCCGGCCGTGATCACGGTCGACGACATCATGGAATACGACCTCGATTCGAACCCGGTCGATCAGCGCGGGCGTCTGATGTATCTGGAACGCTGCATCCATGGCGAAATCTTCAAGGCGCGGCCCGACGTCAATGCGATCGTGCACAGCCATTCGCCCGCCGTCGTGCCTTTCAGCGTCGTCACCAAGGTAAAACTGCAGCCGATCTGCCATATGTCGGCCTTCCTGGCCGAAGGCGTACCGAATTTCGAGATTCGCGAGGCCGCCGGCATGACCGACCTCCTGATCCGCGACAATAAGCTGGGTCGCGCGCTGGCCGAGACATTGGGTAAGAAAAACGTGGCGCTGATGCGCGGGCACGGCAATGTATGCGTCGGGCCGAACCTCATGACGGCGGTCTATCGGGCGGTCTACACCGAGGTGAATGCCAGGCTGCAGGCACAGGCGATCGCGCTCGGCGGCGAGATCACCTTCATGGACCCGCAGGAATGCGCGTTGATCACCGGCCGCAAGGATTTGAATTTCGATCGTCCATGGCGGATGTGGAAGGAACGGATCGGGGCGAAGTGATTCCGGCCGGCTTTTGCGGCGGTCGGCGGGCGCGTTTTCGCGGCATAAGTGACGCGCGGCAACGGGGCCGCGATCACGGACGCCTTGGATGGAGGAAGCTATGCGGATGAATTTCACCCGGATGGCGCGCGCGTGTTGCGCCGCCGCGCTCTGCTCGCTGCTGGGCGCGGGCGGCGCCGCCGCCGAGCCGCTCCTGACCCAGGGAATCGGCACATCGAATTGCGGCCGGCTCGCCGGTGACATCAAGCCCGGCGAAGGCCTGACCAATCCGGTCAATCTGATGGCCTATTCCTGGGCGCAGGGCTACATCAGCGCCGCCAACATCGCGCTGGTGGAAGCGGACGCCAAGCACGTGGACATGGGCCAGCTCGATGAGAACCGGGTGCTCAATCTGCTGCTGACCTTCTGCAAGGCCAACCCGGACAAGCAGCCGCTCGGCGCCCTCAACGACTATCTGCGCAAGACCGCCAAGGTGCGCATCAAGTGGGAGAAGGGCACGATCGACTGGAACCAGTGAGGGCGGCGCGGATCAGGCCGGCGACGGCCTTTCGCCTCGACGCCGAGATGGTTTCCAGGCTGCCGCTTCTGGTGCGGCTCGTTAGAGAATGGCCTGCGCCTTAGTGCCGTTTAGTTCGGGGATTGCGCGATGACGATCCCTGATTGTGCTGCCGGCGCAACGCGTCGGCCGCGTGACAAACCACCTCGGAAATTTGCAGGAGCTGCCTGGCCAGGGGACTGGTCTTGCGCCAGATCATGCCGATGGTTCGCGCAGGTTGGGGATCCTTGAAGCGAACGACGGACACCGACGCCGAGCGTGTCTCCACCGCCACGGCCATTTCCGGGATCAGGGTTACCCCCATGCCGGCGCCGACCATCTGGACCAGCGTCGACAGAGAGCTCGCGTCCAGCACCTCTCGCGGCAGCGATGATCGCATTTTGCAGAACGACAGGGCCTGATCGCGAAAACAGTGCCCCTCCTCCAGCAGAAGCAGCCTCATTTCGCGCAGCGTTTCGCCGTTGGGCACCGGCGTTCCCTCCTCGTCGCCCGACCGCACCAGCAGGAAATTCTCCGCAAACAAGGCGACCTCGATAAACGAAGGTTCGGACACCGGCAGAGCGACAATTGCCGCGTCGAGCCGACCTTCCGCGAGTTCCTCGATCAGCTTCGCGGTCAGCGCCTCACGGATGTGAACGTCGAGCTCCGGATGCATGCGCTTGAGGTCGCCGATGACCGTCGGCAGCAGATAGGGTGCGATCGTCGGGATCATGCCGATGCGCAGCCGGCCCATCAGCAGGTCGCGCGACGCACGCGCGAAGTCTCCCAGTTCGTCGACCGAGCGCAGGATATCGCGGACGCATTCGGCGAGCTCCTCGCCGAACGTGGTGAGCGCGACCTGCCGCGCGTTTCTCTCGAGCAGCACGCCGCCCAGAGCCTCTTCCATTTCCTTGATCTGCATCGACAAAGCCGGTTGCGAGATCGAACAGGATTCCGCGGCGCGGCCGAAGTGACCATGTCGTGCCAGCGCATCGAAATAGCGGAGCTGGCGAAGGGTGATATTGATCATAAGAATATCTTATCGCAGCAATCATTAAAGTCAATTTCATCTGATGGAATCGGTTGCGTACACTGTCGAGACACTGCACAAGGCGGAAGCCAGCTTACGGCAGGAGGAATTATGGACGATGTAACCAAGTGCCCGTTCACGGGCGGAGCCCGCCCACACACGAACCGAGACTGGTGGCCGAACCAGTTGAGCCTGAGCGGTCTCCACCAGAACTCTCCGCTGTCCGATCCCATGGGCAAGGAGTTCAATTACGCCAAGGAATTCAAGAGTCTCGATCTGAATGCCGTGATCAAGGACCTGCATGCGTTGATGACGGACTCGCAGGAGTGGTGGCCGGCCGACTTCGGCCACTACGGTGGATTGTTCATCCGCATGGCGTGGCACAGCGCGGGCACGTACCGCATCACCGACGGTCGCGGCGGTGCGGGCGGCGGCCAGCAGCGCTTCGCGCCGCTCAACAGCTGGCCGGACAACGCGAACCTCGACAAGGCGCGCCGGCTCTTGTGGCCGATCAAGCAGAAATACGGCCGGAAACTCTCCTGGGCCGACCTGATGATTCTCGCCGGCAACGTCGCCCTCGACTCGATGGGCTTCAAGACGTTCGGTTTCGCCGGCGGCCGCGCCGACGTCTGGGAGCCCGAAGAGCTCTTCTGGGGTCCCGAGGGGACGTGGCTGGGAGACGAACGCTACAGCGGCGAACGCCAGCTTCACAGTGCGCTCGGCGCGGTGCAGATGGGCCTGATCTACGTCAATCCGGAAGGGCCGAACGGCAAGCCCGATCCGGTCGCGGCCGCGAAGGACATCCGCGAAACCTTCTTCCGCATGGCGATGAACGACGAGGAGACTGTCGCGCTCATTGCCGGCGGCCACACCTTCGGCAAGACCCACGGCGCCGGCGATCCGTCACTGATCGGTCCGGAGCCGGAAGGCGGCGCCATCGAAGATCAAGGTCTCGGCTGGAAGAGCAAGCACGGCACGGGCATCGGGGCCGACACCATCACCGGCGGCCCGGAAGTCACCTGGTCGCAGACGCCGACACGATGGAGCAACCATTTCTTCGACAACCTGTTCAACAACGAATGGGAGCTGACCAAGAGCCCGGCCGGCGCGCAGCAGTGGCAGGCCAAAGGCGCCGCCGCCACGATCCCGGATGCCCACGACAAGTCGAAGAAGCGCGTGCCGACCATGTTGACCACGGACCTCGCGCTGCGGCTCGACCCGGCCTACGAAAAGATCTCGCGGCGCTTCTACGAGCACCCCGACCAGTTCGCGGATGCGTTTGCCCGCGCGTGGTTCAAGCTCACGCATCGCGACATGGGCCCGATCCAGCGCTACCTCGGCCCGCTCGTCCCGAAGGAGACGTTGATCTGGCAGGACCCGATCCCCGCGGTGAATCATCCGCTGATCGGAGAGCAGGAGATTTCGGCTCTCAAGGCCAAGATCCTCGCGGCCGGACTGTCCGTCTCACAGCTCGTCTCGGCCGCCTGGGCGTCGGCTTCGACATTCCGCGGCTCCGACAAGCGCGGCGGCGCGAACGGCGCACGCATCCGCCTGGCGCCGCAGAAGGACTGGGAGATCAACCAGCCGGCTCAGCTCAAGACGGTCCTGCAGAAGCTCGAAGCGATTCAGAAGGAGTTCAACGCGGCGCAGTCCGGGGGCAAGAAAGTCTCGCTTGCCGACCTGATCGTTCTCGGCGGCTGCGCGGCCGTCGAGAAAGCCGCGAAGGACGCCGGGCAGAACGTGAAGGTTCCTTTCACGCCGGGACGCATGGACGCCTCACAGGAGCAGACCGACAC
>DATBBS010000637.1:0-8297 GCA_036270895.1 Xanthobacteraceae bacterium | reverse complement strand
GCACGCCGATCGCCGGCCTTTCCAGCGTCACCGGGATCGATCCCTTTCTGCTCGGCGCCATGGTGGGCCGGCAGCTGCCCTTCTTCTCGCTCATCGTGCCGTTCTGGCTGATCTGCGCATTCGCAGGCTGGCGCGGCGCGGTCGCGATCTGGCCCGCCATCCTGGTCTGCGGCGTGTCCTTCGCGGTGCCGCAATTCCTCATCTCGAACTTCATCAATCCGTGGATCGTCGACATCGGCGCCTCGCTGATCTGCATGGCCTGCCTGATCGGCTTCCTGCAGGTCTGGAAGCCCAAGGAAATCTGGACCTCGCCGGCCTTGCGCAGCCGTGACGATTCCGCCGCCACCATGCCGAAGCCGCCGGCGCCCGGACCCAAGCCGAGTCAGGCCCAGATGTGGGCCGCATTCGTGCCGTGGATCATTGTCTGCGCGGTCCTGCTCTTGTGGGGCACCGACTGGTTCAAGAAGATGGTGAATCCGATCGCCACCTGGGCCTTCCCCGTTCCGGGACTCCACAACCAGATCCTCAAGGTGGCGCCGGTGGTCGCCCAGCCGACGCCGGAAGGCGCCGTCTTCGCCTTCACCTGGCTGTCCTATACGGGCACCGGCATGCTGATCGCGGCGATCATCTCCGGCTTCATCATGGGCTTCGGGCCAGGGCGGCTGGTCAAGGCCTATGGCGAGACCATCAAGCTGTGCGCCTATTCGCTGATCACCATCTCGGCGATGCTGGCGATCGGAACGCTCACGCGCCTCTCCGGGATTGACGCCACCCTCGGCCTCGCCTTTGCGGGGGCGGGCGTGCTCTATCCCTTCTTCGGTACCCTTCTCGGGTGGCTCGGCGTCGCGCTCACCGGTTCCGACACCGCCTCGAACATCCTGTTCGGCAACCTGCAGAAGATCACGTCGCAACAGCTCGGCCTGTCGCCCATCCTGATGGGCGCCGCGAACTCCTCCGGCGGCGTGATGGGCAAGATGATCGACGCTCAGTCCATCGTGGTCGCCTCGACGGCGACCAACTGGTTCGGCCACGAAGGGACGATCCTGCGCTTCGTGTTCTGGCACTCGATCGCGCTCGCCTGCCTGGTCGGCCTGTTGGTGATGGCACAGGCCTATCTGCTCACGTGGATGATCGTGCAGGGATAACGCTACGGCGTGGGCAAACGCGGTGTCGCCGTTGCCCACGCGACCGTCTGCCCACATCGCAAGTGATGGCCCTGTCATGCAAACCGCCGGGGCCGCGCCGGCGCTGGCTCGCTTGTCCGCGGGCATGCGTCGCATAGGATGGCCGCCTTCGCCATGGCCACGATCCCGCGGCTTGCCGCCACGGCGGCGGGCATCGGCGTCTTCGTCCAGCAATTCTGCGGCGGCATATTTGCGCAGCTCTACGGTCTGGTCGCCGATGGGACGCCGGCGCCCATGGTGGCCACCACCTTGCTGAGCGCGGTGCTCGGCGTGATCGCCTATGGGTTGTCGCGCGCGCCCGGACAGGAAGCCGAGCGCGCCGCCCGGTAGCGCCCGCGCCGGCGCGCGGCTCGGCGGGCTCTCCGGGGCGTGAAAAAGATGGGGTTAACCTTTGGCTGGCCAAATGCGCCCCTGTACCGAGTGATTCGAGCCAGAGGCCCATGACCAACATCATACCGTTCATCAAGCGCGTTGCGGCCCAGGCTCATGAGACGGAAATCGACCTGCTGACCGCCGTGGATGCCGCAATTCGCGATCTGCGCGACATCGCGCGCGGCTGCGACGCCTCGGCGCGCCAGCAGGCCAATGAGTGCCGGCAAATGCTCGAGAGCGCTTTCAGGGCCGCCGTCGAAGAAACATGAGGCCGGCTGCCTCAGCGTCATCTCCGCGAGCGTCCGGGTAAGCTCTCCGCGCAGCCCGCGGCGCGCACGCATGCGTGCCCTGCGCGGCGCACGGTCGCCGGGCAGATTGCCGATTGCGCCCAGAGGCGTGTTCTGGCTAGCATTTTCGAGAACAACCCTCCCAGCTCAACAAAAGGTAGCCCCATGGCCAAGCTTCGCCACATCGCCATCATCGTCCCCGATCCGGAAGCCGCCGCGAAATTCTTCGAGGATGCCTTCGACATGAAGCGCGCCGGCACCGCCCGGCGCGGCATCTACATGTCGGACGGCACCGTCAATGTGGCCTTGCTCAAGAAGGAGACCGAGAAGGAGAAGATCGGCATCTACCACTTCGGCATGTGGGTCGACGACCTCGACGCGGCCGAGAAGAAGGTCGTCGACGCGGGCGGCACCTATCTGGCCGGCCGGCCGACCTCGCCCAACTCCTTCTACGAGGCGAAATATCGCGACCCGCTCGGCATCGTGTTCGATCTCACCCACAAGGGCTGGGCCGGCGCCGTCAAGGACGTGGAGCCCAAGCCCTGATCGTGCCCATGTCGGACGCGACGCAGCGGGTGATCGTGATCGGGGCGGGCCCGGTGGGCCTCTGCGTCGCGCTGCGGCTGGCGCAGCAGGGCGTGTCCGCCTGCGTCGTCGAGGCGCTCGGCGAGGACAATTTCCTCGAGCAGGTGCCGCGCGCCGGCACCAATCATCCGGCGACGCTCGAACTCTTCGACAGCATCGGCCTCTACGACAAGCTCGAGCCGCGCGGCATCATCGCGCCGCTCTTCCATTATTGGGACCGCCACGAGAGCAGGCTGATCGCCGAGTTCGATCATGCGCACCTCAAAGGCGATACGCGCTTTCCCTATGTGCTGCAATGCGAGCGCATCAAGATCGTCGAGGAGGCGCTGGCGCTCGCCCGTGCGCATCCGCTCATCGACGTCCGCCTGTCGACGAGCTTCACCGGTTTCGCGCAGAGCGCCGACCGCGTGACCGCTCAGGTGAGTGACTCGGCCGGTGAGGCGGAGACGATCACGGGCGCCTATCTGGTGAGCGGGGAGGGGGCGCGCAGCATCGTGCGCCGGGACCTCGGCATCGAGTTCGAGGGTTTCACCTATTCGGACCGCACCCTGAACATCGAGGTCGCCTACGACTTCCGCCGTCACGGCTATACCGAGCGCAACTACATCTCCGATCCGGACGAATGGTCGAACCTGTTTCACTGGAAGGGACCGCCCGACCGCTGGCGCGTGCATTTTCCGACCGCCGAAACCGAGGATGCCGAGGCGCTATGCCGGCCCGAGGCGCTGCAGGCCCGCCTGCAGCGCTTCCTGCCCACCGGCAATCCTTTCGAGATCGTCGGCCGCAATCTCTATACGGTGCACCAGCGTGTCGCGCGGAAATTTCGCGTCGGGCGCGCGATCCTGGCCGGCGATTCGGCGCATGTGAACAGCCCGATCGGCGCCATGGGGATGAACAGCGGCGTGCATGACGCCTTCAATCTCGCCGACAAGCTGGTCGGCATCCTGCGTGGCGCCCTGGAAGAGGATGCGCTCGACCGCTACGAGCGCCAGCGCCGCCATGTCGCGTTGCAGCACACCCAGCAGCAGACCATGCGCAACAAGAAGCTGCTGGCGGAGCGCGATCCGGCCGTGCGGGCGCGCAATCACGACGAGCTGCGCCGCACCGCCGAGGATCCGGTGCGCGCGCGCGCCTTCCTGTTGCGCTCCTCGCTGATCGAGAGCCTGCGCGAGGCCGAAGAGATCGCATGAGCCGAGGCCGATCCCAAAATCATGCCGGATGGCACGGCGCTTGCTAGCCTGGGTGATCCCGACCCGCCGGTGACGGTGGTCATATGCGGTTACAGGAGTCCACGATGAAGCGACTCTTTGCCCGAAGTTGTTTTGCGCTGATGGCGCTGATGGCGCTGAGCCGCTGGCCGCATTCTGCCGCGGCCCAGTCCGGGCAGCCGTCGCACTGGCCGGACCGGCCGATCCGCTTCATCGTGCCGTTCCAGCCCGGCAGCAGCTCGGACACGATCGCGCGCATCGTCGGGCAGAAGCTGGGCGAGCGCCTGGGCCAGCAGCTGGTGATCGAGAACAAGGTCGGCGGCGCCAGCGTGGTGGGCACCGAAGCGATCGCGCGCGCGGAGCCCGACGGCTACACGATCGGGCTCGCCAACACGACCACGCATGCCGGCACCACCGGTCTCGGCGCCACGCTGTCCTTCGACCCGGTCAAGGACTTCACGCCGGTGGCGATGATCGGCAACTCGCCCTTCGTGCTGCTGGTGACGCCGGGCCTCACCGCGCGCAGCGTCCGGGAGCTCATCGGCCTGGCGAAAGAACGGCCGGGCGCGCTTAATTACGCGTCCGCCGGGCCCGGCAGCACGACCCATCTCGCCGGCGCGCTGTTCGCCAGCATGGCCGGCATCCAGCTCACCCACGTGCCCTACCGCGGGACCGGGCAGTCGGTGCTGGACATCATGGAGGGGCGCATCGAGATGGTGTTCGGCACCATCGCGCCGTCCCTGTCCTATATCCGCTCCGGAAAGCTGCGCGCGCTGGCGACGACCGGCGAGAAGCGCACCGCCATGCTGCCGGAGCTGCCCACGCTGGCGGAATCCGGATTGCCCGGCTACGAGGCCGGGCTTTGGACTGCGATCGTGCTGCCGGCCGGCGTTCCCACCGACATCGCGCGGCGGCTCAACCAGGAAGTGAATGCCGCGGTCAATTCCGACGAGATGCGCGCCGCGCTCGACAAGCAGGGCGTGGAGACCGACACCGGCACGCCGGAAGCGCTGGGCGCCCGCATCAAGGCCGACGTGGTGAAGTGGCGCGACGTCGCCATGAAGGCCGGCGTCCGGGCGCAGTGAGCGAGGTCACACCACCCGCTCGATGGCGACGCCGCGGCAATCCATCTCGAAGTCGAGCTCCTGCACCGGCGGCCGGTTGAAATGCCAAGTCAGGCCGCCGCGCGCGGCCCCCCGCCGCACGATCTCGTCGGCGAAGAAGGGATAGAGATCATAAACCGTGTAGACCTGCGTCGCGGTGGTGTCGGTCCAGCCGAAGCCCAAGATGCCGAGCCGCCGCTCCAGCTCGCCGAGCACGTAACGCGCCTTCTCGCGCATGGCCTCCGGGCCCTGCTCGCCCAGCCGTACCGTCCGCTCGCGGTAGCTGGCGCCACCTTCGCGCGCTTCGCCGCTGCCGGAGATGACAAAACTCTTGGCCGCGCCGGGCGATTTGACCGTGAACGAAAAGGCGTGAAACGAGGGCTCGGGCGGCGGCGCAATCTCGGGGCACACATTGCTGCGCGCCACCGGGTTGACCTTGCCGTCGAACAGCCCCCATTTGCGCAGCGTCACCACGTAGATCTCGTTGAACGCGCGAAACCCCTGCTCGGTGAACGGTGCGGGCGAGCGCAGCTCGCAGGCGCAGAACGACGTGAGCGGCCGGCCGGCCTCCGTAATGACCCGCTCGATGCGCTCGAACCCTTCGGCCAACCGCACCGGCGTACGGAAGCGCACGCGCTGGATCTCGTAGCCGTCGTTCGCCGCGGCGCCGCCCGAATACTGGAACACGCCCGGAATAAAGCGGTAGTTGCCCGACGCGAAGTCGGCGGCTGTGGTCATAGGGCGTCCCTGTCGGTCAGTGCGGACTGTATTTCTGCTCGAGCCCCATGAAGAAGTCTTCCTTGCGCAGGCCGTCGAGCAGCGAGGTGTCGACATAGTCCTCCACCTTGCGGTTCACCTCCGCAGGAAACTGCGCCAGAACATTGTCGGCGCCGGCGCGCACCGGCATGAGATCGGGCGGCGACTGCTGCTTGAAGTCGTTGTAGGCGATATCGAGGATTTTTGGATCCGTTATCTTGGCCTCGCGGGCGAGCACCTCCTTGGCGCGTTTGGCGTCGGTGCGCGCCAGATAATTTCCCTCGACGGTCGCCTTGAGAAAACGCGCCAGCGTATCGCGGTGGGCCTCGAGGTAATCCTTCTTGACCACCACGCCGCTGAACAGCCAGGGGATGTTCTCGGCGACCAGGTCAACCATCGGGTGGAGGCCCTGCTCGCGCGCGATGCTGGTGACCGGCTCGTTGACCGAGGTCGCCTTGATCTCGCCCGACCGCACAGCCTCGATGCGCCGCATGCCGCCGCCATATTCCTTGAGCGTCACATCCTGTCGCGTGAGCCCGAGCCGCTGGAGCGCGAGCGTGACGGTCGCGTCGCTCTCGGACCCGAAAGTGCTCACCCCGACCACGCCGCCCTTGATGTCGGCCGCGCCCTTGGCGTTCGGGCCGGCGAAAAAGGTGAAGCGGATCACGTTGCTGAGCGACGCGATGACACGCAGGTCGCCGCCCGCCCGGTTGAGCCGCACCACCGAGGAGAGCCCGACATGCATGACGTCGATGCGGCCGGCCGCAAGTTCCTGCGCCCCGTGGCTGCCGCCGTTCATGTTGATGATCTCGACCTTGAGCCCGTGCGCCGCATAGAAGCCGCCGGCGTCGGCCATCCACATGGCGAGCACGGTATTGACCGGCTCTGAGATTCCGACCTTGAAGGCGGTCGTTTGCGCGCCGGCCGGCACGACCATGGTCGTCGCCATGGTCATCGCCGCGAGGGCGGCGAGGGCGGTCCCGGCATGCGGGCGCCCTCGACCTGACTGTGTTCGCATGGTTCTTTCCTCCCCGGATTCCTGGCCGACATTGTCATGGGCCTCTTGCTCGCTCTTGGTGTAGCTTAGCGCGTGATCCTGAAATGTTGACAGGCTTTTCGGGCAAGATCACGCGCAAAGACAGGGGGATTCAGTAAGCAAGACACTGCGCTACCGGCTATTGCGGCCGAAAAAACGCGCCGTGGCGAGGCCCATTGCCAATGCGCCGACGACGAAACCGCATGAAGCGGATGCCTGAAGGGCGTCGAGCATTTTCCCGCGGTTGAACAACACGATCATCTCGAATGCATATATGCCCGGCATCATGATGACGATCGGCGCGACCGTCATTGCCATCCGCGGTACGCCGAAGCGCCGGTCCGCCACCAGGGCCGCGAGCCCAATGGCCAGAGCGGCTAAGAATGCCGCCGGCGCAAGCATCATGCCCATGTCGTTCAAGGCCAGGCGCAGGCTGTTCGCACCCAACGCCAGAAGGCCCACGGCCAATACCGTACGTGGGGAGCTATTGAACAGCATGGCGAAGGCGCAGCCTGCGACAACACTTGCGACGGCGCGCAGCACCAGCTTGAGCGGGTATATGAGTTCGAATGGCGGCTGCCGCGACAGGTCGATTCCGCCGAGCGCGATGACGATGCTGAGGCCGAAAGCGACCGCCAATAGAATCATCACGCCGTAGGCAAGGCGGCTCACGGCCGCGACGGTCTGGTATTGCAACAGATCGAATAGCGCGGCGATCAAGGGGAACCCGGGGATCAGAAACAATACCGAGGCGATGAAGCCGGCCGGATAGTGCGCAAATCCGACGCCGAGGGAGCGCGCCAGCGCCGCAGCCAGGACGTACACGCCCGATGCCGCCACGGCACATACTGCGGCGGCCCCATAGTGATTCAGCTGACGGCGGGACAACCACCACCGCAACCCCTGGCCAACACCGCCGCCAAGAGTCGCGGCGATCAATTCCGGCACGGCGGCGCCGTTCAGAAATGCGAAGCCGCCGCTTGCGGCCCCGACGGCTGCGGTAATTTGCACGGCGGAATACCGTGGCATCGTGGCCTCGATTTCCGAAAGCTTGACCGCGATATCGTGCGGTGCAAGTTCTGGCCCTGCGGTCTTTGCAAGCCGTTCCAATTCCACGATGCGCCAGGCATTAATCCCCGGCGGACCGATCTCGCGCATGGCCGTGGCCCGCTCGCCGCCGCGCCGGACGCTCGCAGTGATGCTGTCGACCGAAAGGCTCACCGACACCGCATCGAAACCCATTTTAGGCGCCACCACTTCAATCCACGCGCGTGTGCTGGTCGCCGTATTTCCCGCCCGCAACATCAAGGCGCCAAACCACAACAGCACGTCCGCTGCCTCGCTTGGTGAGGCGGAGGTCGCGCTATTTTCCCTGTTGAAAGTCGACGGCACGCGGCATCGTACCAGTCCACGGCAGCGCGCCGAAAGGCCCATGATACGACAAGCTCGCTGCCAACCACCTTCCCATTCATCCAACTTGCGTCGATCAGGTTGCGGCGGCACATTAATCAGTCCTCGACCTGGACGGATCGGGGGTCGAAAGATTAAGCCGGGGAGACAGCATGGCGGGACGGCTGCAAGGCAAGGTCGCAATCGTGGCCGGAGCGGGCTGCGTCGGGCCGGGATGGGGCAATGGCCGCGCCATGGCGGTGATTTTTGCGCAGGAAGGCGCCAGGGTCTTTGCGGCCGACAAGGATCTCGATGCCATGACGGAGACGCTGGCGCGCGTGCGCGAATTCGGCGGCGAGATCGAGGCGCATGAATGC
>DATBBS010000636.1:0-4233 GCA_036270895.1 Xanthobacteraceae bacterium | reverse complement strand
GTCGCGCGCGGCGGCGGTGAGGCGGCCCTCCGACCAGGCGGGGCCGGTCTCGACCACGTGGCCGCGGCGGGTGAGCTCGTCGCGCGTTGCCGCCGGCACGCGGCTCTCGACCACCAGCACGCCGGGGCGCGCGGTGCGCGGCCAGAACGAGATCGGGAAATGCTCGGAGTGCCAGGCCGGCGCGTCGATCGCCTCCTGCAGATTCATGCCGGCATGGACGTGGCGCAGGAACAGCTGCGTGGTCCACTGGTCCTGCTGGTCGCCGCCGGGCGAGCCCCAGGCGAGATAGGGCTCGCCATCGCGCAGCGCGAGCGACGGGGACAGCGTGGTGCGCGGCCGTTTTCCCGGCGCGAGCGCCGCGGGATGGCCTTCCTCCAGCCAGAACATCTGGCCGCGGGTGCCGAGCCCGAAGCCGAGCTCGGGGATTACCGGCGAGGATTGCAGCCAGCCGCCCGACGGTGTCGCCGAGATCATGTTGCCGGCGCGATCGACGATGTCGAAATGCACGGTGTCGCCGCGCATCTCGCCCATCCGGCCGACGGTGGGCTCGCCCGCCCCCATGGCGCCGACGGCGTCGCGTGCGCCCTCGGCGCGCCGCAGCTTGACGATGGCGCCGAAACCCTCGACCGAGCCCGGCCGCAGCTCGAGCGAAGCGGTCTTGTCGACCAGCTTGCGGCGCTCGTCGTTGTAGGCGTCCGACAGCAGGGTCGCGATCGGGATCTCGCCGAAGTCGGGATCGCCGTAGAATTTCTCGCGGTCCGCATAGGCGAGCTTGGAGCATTCCACCACCAGATGGATGAAGTCCGGCCCGGTCACGTCGAGGCCGTCGAGCCCGAAGCCCTTGAGCAGCGCGAGCTGCTGGAGCATCACCGGCCCCTGGCTCCAGACCCCCGGCTTGCACACGGTGTAGCGACCGTAGTCGTAGGTGAGCGGCGCCTCCACCTTGGCGCGCCAGCGCGCCATGTCGTCGCCGGTGAGCAGGCCGCGGTGGCGCTCGCCGCTGGTGTCCATGATGTCCTGGGTGCGGCAGAATTTGTCGATCGCCTCGGCCACAAACCCTTGTGACCAGGTCTTGCGCGCGCGCTCGATCTGCGCGACCCGGTCGCCTCCCGCGCCCTCGGCCTCGCGCAGCACGCGCGCATAGGTGTCGGCGAGCGTCGGGTTGGCGAACAGCGAGCCGGTCTCCGGCACTTTTCCGCCCGGCAGATAGACCGCGGCCGAGGTCGGCCAGTGCTCGCGAAACAGCTTCTCGACCGTCTTGATGGTGGCGTTGGCGCGCTCGACCAGCGGGTGGCCGTCGCGCGCGTAGGAGATGGCGGGCGCCAGCACGTCGGCGAGTCGCATCGTGCCGTAATCGCGCAGGATCCGCATCCAGGTGTCGAACATGCCGGGCACGCAAGCCGCCAGCAGCCCGGTGCCGGGCATCATGTCGAGGCCGAGCTTATGGAAATAGGCGATCGTGGCCGCAGCCGGGGCCGGGCCCTGGCCGCAGATGACCTCCGGCTTGCCATTGCGGGTGTCCCACAGGATGACCGGCACGTCGCCGCCCGGCCCGTTGAGATGCGGCTCGACCACCTGCAGCGTGAAGGCGGTGGCGCAGGCCGCATCGAAGGCGTTGCCGCCCTTCTCCAGCGCCGCCATGCCGACCGCGGTCGCGATCCAGTGGGTCGAGGTGACCACCCCGAAGGTGCCGTCGATCTCGGGGCGGGTGGTGAAGGGATTGGGATTGATGTTGCTCATGCAAAATCCGAGGTCGGCGTCATGCCCGCGCTCGTCGCGCGCATCCACGTCTTAGCGGAACTTGCCGAAAAAGTAAGACGTGGATGGCCGGGACAAGCCCGGCCATGACGGGTATGCATCCAGCGCGTGGCCAGCTACTCCGCGGCCTCGCGCTGCGGCGGCTTCGGGTAGATCACGTCGTAGAGCTCGGGGCGCTGCCATTGCGGGCCGGTGACGCCCTGCTTGGCGGCGAAATTCGCCGACGAGCCGACCTCGTCGCGCGCGCCGCGCATGTGGCGCAACCGATCGAGGCTCACCTCCACGATGCCGCGGCCGGCGGCGGTGCTTTCGTAGACGATCTCCTCCGGGGTCGCCACCATGGCGAGGCCGCGCTCGCGGGAATCGAACAGGTTCTGGGTCGTCACCACGACGGCGAGGTTCTCGATCGCGCGCGCCCAGATCAAGGTGCGCCAGGTCGCCCACAGCCGGCCCTTGTCCTTGCCGGCCGGCATGAAGATCAGCTCGGCGCCGCGCAGCGCGAGCGCGCGGGTGACCTCCGGCATGTAGACCTCGCTGCACATCGCGAGCCCGACCTTGCCGTGCACGGTGTCGAACACCGGAAACTCGTCGCCCGGCCGGTACTGGAATTCCCACACCGGACCGCCGGTATAGACCCAGGGGCCGTTCGGATGGGTGCGGCGGTAGCGCACCGGCGGGCGGCCGTCGGGAAACGCCATGCAGGTGAGATTGTAGGCGGTGGCGTCGCGCGTGCTGATCGGCTCGAGGGTGCCGTACACGACGTGAATCTTGTGGGCCTGCGCGGCCGCGTGCAACGCCTCGGTCGGATCGTAGGGCGCCGGCATGCGCCACGGGCCCGGATAGCTCTCGGGGAAGCAGACGAAATCGGCGCCCTCGGCGGCGGCCTGCGCCACATGGGCGACCGCTTCGGCGACGTTGCGCTCGTCCTCGCCCGGACGGTGGGTGATCGGCTGCACCACGGCGATGCGGAAGGTCATGGGCTTCCTCCGGTTTCGGTCACTCCTGGAAGACTTCCTCGCGCTTCGAGCGAATGCCCGGAAGCGCCACGATGATCAGCAGCAGCGCCGCCGCGATCAGCAAGCCGAGGCTGATCGGCCGGTTGATGAAGATCATCGGGTCGCCGCTCGAGATCCGCATGGCGCGGCGCAGATTCTCCTCCATCATCGGGCCGAGGATGAATCCGAGCAGCATCGGGGCGGGCTCGCAGTCGAGCTTGAGGCACACATAGCCGAGCACGCCGAACATGGCGGTGAGCACGACCTCGAAGGCGTTGTTGTTCACCGAATAGACCCCGATGGCGCAGAACAAGAGGATCGCCAGATAGAGCAGCCGGTAGGGCACCTTCAGCAGCTGCACCCAGATGCCGATGAGCGGCAGGTTGATGACGACCAGCATGAGGTTGCCGATCCACATGCTCGCCACCATGCCCCAGAACAGGGTCGGGCGTTCGGTCATCACCTGCGGGCCGGGCTGGATGCCGTGGATGGTGAGCGCGCCGATCATCAGCGCCATCACGGCGTTGCCGGGGATGCCCAGGGTGAGCATGGGAATGAACGAGGTCTGGGCGCCCGCATTGTTGGCGGATTCAGGTCCCGCCACACCCTCGATCGCGCCACGCCCGAAGCGCGACGGATCCTTGGCGATCTTCTTCTCGAACACATAGGCGGCGAACGAGCTCAGGGTCGCGCCGCCGCCGGGCAGCACACCCAGGATCGAGCCGAGCGCGGTGCCGCGGATCACCGCCGGCCAAGCCTGCTTGAACTCGGCCATGGTGGGCCACAGGCTCGAGATCTTCTCCATCACGATCGAGCGTTTCTCCTCGGGCGCCATCAGGTTGGCGATGATCTCGCCGACCCCGAACACGCCGACCGCGACCGGCACGAAGCCGATCCCGTCCGCCAGCGTGATCAGCCCGAAGGTGAAACGCTGCCCGCCGGTGTTGCCGTCGGTGCCGACCAGCCCGAGCAGGAGACCGAACACCATCATGGCGACCGCCTTGACGACCGAGCCATGCGCCAGCACGACGGCCGAGATCAGCCCGAGCACCATCAGCGAAAAATATTCCGGCGCCCCGAAGGACTGGCCGACCTTGGCGAGCGGCGGCGAGAACAGGGCGATCAGCAGGGTCGAGACAGTGCCGGCGAAAAAGGAGCCGAGCGCCGCCACCGCGAGCGCGGCGCCGGCGCGGCCCTGGCGCGCCATCTGGTGGCCGTCGATGCAAGTCACCACCGAGGAGGTCTCGCCCGGCAGGTTGACCAGGATCGCGGTGGTCGAGCCGCCATATTGGGCGCCGTAGAAGATGCCGGCGAGCATGATCAGCCCCGACACCGGCTCGAGATAGAAGGTGAGCGGCAGCAGCATCGCGACCGTCGCGACCGGGCCGATGCCGGGCAGCACCCCGATCAGGGTGCCGACCAGGCAGCCGATGAGCGCGAAGCCGAGATTGATCGGCGTGCCCGCGACGCTGAAGCCGAG
>DATBBS010000635.1:0-5835 GCA_036270895.1 Xanthobacteraceae bacterium | reverse complement strand
AAGTAACGGCGAAGGTCATCATCGCGCACGGCGCCCGCGCTCCCTCTCCACGCTTGCGGGGAGAGGGTCGGGGTGAGGGGGCGCTTCCCCAAAGCCCAGACTCGCAGAGACGCCCCCTCACCCGACATCCTCGCTGATGCTCGGATGTCGACCTCTCCCCGCACGCGGGGAGAGGTGGCCGTGCTCGCGGTCGGGCTGCGGAGCGATAAAGTACCGATAGAGTGATGAGGGTTCAGTCGCATGCCAAATAACGACCCGCAGGTGCTGATCGCGGGCGGCGGTCCGGTCGGGTTGCTGTGCGCCTGGCTGCTCGGCCGGCAGGGCGTGCGGGTCCGCGTGTTCGACAACAACGACGGACTGCAGGACGATCCGCGCGCCGCCACCACCCATCCGGCGACGCTCGATCTCTTAAGCGAGGGCGGGCTCGCCAACGACATGGCGCGGGTCGGCCTGGTGGCGCCGGTGTTCCAGTTCTGGGACCGGCCGAGCGGCGAGCTGGTGGCGCAATTCGACCACGCGATCCTCGCGCGCGACACCGCGCATCCCTTCGTGGTGCAATGCGAGCAGTTCAAGACCGCCAAGCTGGTGCTCGAGCGCCTCGGCAAATTTCCCAATGTCGAGGTGCTGTTCGGCCACGAGGTCGTGGACGTGGCGCAGCGCGACGGCGCGGTGAGCGTCGACGTGCGCGGGCCGGATGGCCTGCGCACTCATACCGGCGCCTGGCTGATCGGCGCCGACGGCGGGCGCAGCGTGGTGCGCAAGCAGTCCGCCATCGCGTTCGACGGCTTCACCTGGCCGGAGCGCTTCATCGTGCTCACCACGCCTTATGACTTCGAGGCCAACCGCGGCTATTGCCCGCGCAGCTATTTCGCCGACCCGGAAGCCTGGTGCAATTGCTTCAAGGTGTCGGCCGACGGCCCGCCCGGCCTGTGGCGCACCGTATTTCCGACCGATCCGGCGCATAGCGAGGAACAGCTGATGAGCGACGCGGGCGTGCAGGCGCGCCTGCAGGCATTCTTCCCCGCGCCCGCACCCTACGAGGTCGTGCACCGCAACCTCTACGTCACCCATCAGCGGGTCGCCGAGACCTTCCGCAAGGGCCGGGTGCTGCTGGCCGGCGACGCCGCCCATGTCAACAATCCGATCGGCGGCATGGGGCTCAATGGCGGCATCCAGGACGCGGTCAGCCTGTCGGACAAGCTCGCGCGGATTTTGTTGAACCGGGACTCCGACCGCCTGCTCGACCTGTATGATCTGCAGCGCCGCACCGTTGCGGTCGAGTTCGTGCAGGAGCAGTCGATCGCCAACAAGAAGCGGCTGGAGGCGAGCGATCCCGACGCGCGCAAAAAGAATCTCGACGAGCTGCGGCAGATCGCGGCGGACCCGGCGCGCGCCCGCCAGTTCCTGCTGCGCACCGCCATGATCGCGAGCCAGCACCGCGCCGCAACCATCGAGCTCGCAGAGGCATGACCATGGCCACCGACACCAGGATGACGCCGGCGATGCGGCCCTATCTGTCGCAGACGGCGCGCTTTGCGTCCGGCAAGGATTCGCCGCGCGATTTTCTCGAGCGCTGCCTCACGGAGCTCGAGCGCTGGGAGCCGAAGATCGGCGCCTTCGTGAGTCTCAACCGCGACGGCGCGCGCGAGAGCGCCGACCGCGCCACCGCGCGCTGGCGCGAGGGGCGCCCGCTCTCGCCCATCGACGGCATGCCGCTCGGCATCAAGGACATCATCGAGACCATCGACATGCCGACCCAGATGGGCTCGCCGCTGTTCGACGGCTGGCGCTCGCAGCGCGACGCGGCGGCGGTCGCGGCGCTGCGCGAGGCGGGCGCCGTCATCGTGGGCAAGACGGTGACCACCGAATTCGCCGCCACGGTCCCCCGCGGCACCCGCAACCCGTGGGACGTCAGCCGCACCCCCGGCGGCTCGAGCAGCGGCTCGGCGGCGGCGGTCGCGGCCGGGCTGGTGAGCGCGGCGCTCGGGACGCAAGTGATCGGCTCGACCATCCGCCCTGCCAGCTATTGCGGCTGCTACGGCTTCAAGCCGACCGTGGGCGCCATCAATCGCGGCGGCAGCCATGATTTCCTCAGCCAGAGCAGCACCGGCACGCTCGCGGCGAGCCTGGGCGAGGCCTGGCAGGTCGCCTACGAGGTCGCGATCCGGGCCGGCGGCGACCCGGGTTTCTACGGGCTCGCCGGTCCGGCCGAGGCGCCGGCGGCGCAAAAGCCGCGCCGGCTGGCCTTCCTCGAGACCGCCGGCTGGGCGCTGGCGTCGGCCGGCGCCAGGCAGGCGATGGAGGATGCGCTCAAGCGCCTGTCAGGGGCCGGCGTCGAGATCCGCACGCGCCACAACGATCCGCGGGTGGCGGTGGTGGAAGCCACCATCGCGCAGGCGCGGCAGCGCTCCGCCGCCATCAACACCTGGGAGGGGCGCTGGCCGCTCAACACCTACGCTGAGCGCGACGCGTCAAAGCTCAGCGACGTGATGCTGGCGCGGCTCAAGGAAGCCGAGGCGATGACGCTCGCCGACTACCGCCAGATGCTCGGCGAGCGCACCAAGACGCGGGCGCGCTACGCGGAGCTTGCCGCCGAGGTCGACGCGACGGTCAGCCTGTCGGCGCCCGCCGCAGCGCCGGTCGGTCTCGGCTCGACCGGCGATCCCGCCTCCACGGTGCATACCTCCTATCTCGGCGTTCCGGCGATTTCGCTGCCGTTGTTCCAAGACCAGGGATTGCCCCTCGGGCTGCAGGTGGTGGGTTTCGAGAATGACGACGCCGAGACCTTTGCGACGGCGGCCTGGATGGAGAGCGCGCTTGGCTGACCCGGCCGATCTGCCGCCCACCCTCGATCGCTATCGCGACAGCGCCGCCCATGATCGTGGCTATGCGGATCTGCATGAGCATGTGCTGGCGCTGTGGCGCGCCAACCTGCTGGTGGTGGTCGACGAGCCGATCAACAAAGACACCGAGATGCACCCGCTGGTGCGCTGGCAGTTTCGCGGCGGCATCCCGGAGCCTGCTCGCAAGGCTTTTTTGTTCACCCAGCCGACCGATTCGAAAGGCCACCGCTACGACGCCGCCGTGCTGGTGGCCGGGCTCGCCGCCAACCGCGAGGTCTACCGCATCGGCTTCGGCCAGCCGCTCGACCGCATCGGTCAGGCCTGGGTCGCCGCGATCGGATCGCCGCTCGCCCCGCGCGAGGTCGCGCAGGCGCCCTGCCACGACATCGTGATCTCGGGCGACGCGCTCGACCGGCCCGGCCAGGGCCTCGACGGCCTGCCGGTGCCGATCTCGACGCCAGGCTGGGACAACGCGCCCTATCTGTCGGCCGGCCACTACATCACCAAGGATCCCGACACCGGCATCCAGAATGTCGGCAACTATCGCGGCCAGCTCAAGACGCCGCGGCGGCTCGGCATGAACCCGTCGGTCGAGCTGCGCGCCGGCATCTATGCGCATTGGCTCAAATACAAGGCGCGCGGCGAGAAGATGCCGTGCTGCGTGGTGGTCGGCTGCCCGCCGGCGGTGTCCTACGCGTCGGTGCAGAAGATGCCGGAGAATCTCGACGAGGTCGCGGTGGCGGGCGCGATCGCGGGCGCGCCGATCCGCGTCGTCAGGGCGAAGACCGTCGACCTCATGGTGCCGGCCGAGGCCGAAATCGTCATCGAGGGCTATATCGACACCCAATATCTCGAGCCCGAGGCGCCGTTCGGGGAATCGCACGGCTACGTCAACCTGCAGGAATACAACGCCTTCATGGACGTGAGCGCGATCACGCGCCGCCGCAACCCGATCCTCACCTCCTTCATAAGCCAGGTGACGCCGAGCGAATCGAGCGTGATCCGCAAGGTCGCGATGGAGCCGGTGTTCTTCCATCATCTCGCCGCCACGCTCGGGATCCGCGGCGTCAGGCGCGTCGGCATGCACGAGCCGCTCACCAGCCTTTATGCCGTGATCGCGATCCAGTTCGCACGCGGAACGCCGGAGAGCGAGATCTGGCGGGCGCTGAATGGCGCCGCGTCGCTGCACCGCTTCGCCGGTAAATGGATCATCGCGGTCGACGAGGACATCGATCCCGACAACGCCGACGCGGTGTTCTGGGCCATGTCCTACCGCTGCCAGCCGCAGCATGACCTGCATGTGGTGCCGCACAAGGATCCCGGCCATGGCCCGCGCGGACCGCGCGACGGCGGCGAGGGCGCTTCCGTGCTCATCAACGCCACCCTCAAGGGGACTTTCGCGCCGGTCGCCTTGCCGAAACGCGAATTCATGGAGAAGGCGCGCGCCATCTGGGAACGCCTGGGGCTGCCGCCGCTCAAGCCGGAAGCGCCGTGGCACGGCTACGATCTCGGCTTCTGGCCCAAGGAGCTGGAGCAGCAGGCCCGCATGGCGACCGAGAGCGACTATTTCGGCCTCGGCGCGAACCTCGCCAACGAGCGACGCAGCGATGTCGCCATGAACACGCCGGTCGAGCGCAATGCGCTGAAGGAAAAAGGCCCCGGCAAGTGATTGCAACGCATCGCCACACTCACTGCGTCATGCCCCGCGCAAGCGGGGCATCCAGTACGCCGTGCGCGTGCGATGCATCGCGGCGGTGGTTACTGGATCGCCCGCTTTCGCGGGCGATGACGGCAGCGATAGAGGAGTGATTGAGAAATGAAACTCGCCATCCCGGACATGATCTCGAATTCCTACTTTCCCGCCATCGCGGCGATCGAGCTTGGCTTCTTCAAGCAGGAAGGGCTCGATGTCGCGATGGAGATGATCTATCCGGTCGACAAATGCTACGCGGCGATGCGCGACGGCGTGGTCGATTTCGTCGGCGGCTCCGCCCATTCGGCGCTCTCGGCGTTTCCGGAATGGAAGGGCGTCAAGCTCCTCGGCGCGCAGGCGCAAGGCATGTACTGGTTCCTGATCCTGCACAAGGATTTCGGCGCGCGGCGCGGCGACGTATCGGCCGTCAAGGGCAGGAGCATCGGCGCCGCGCCCTGGGTCGAGATGGGATTGCGGCGGCTGTTGCAGGAAGCCGGCATCGACCTCGCGCGCGACCAGGTCAAGATCGCCCCGGTCCCCGGCATGCAGGGCGCCGGCGTCAATTTCGGCGTGACCGCGGCGCGCGCCATGGAGGAGCGCAAGATCGACGGCTTCTGGGCGAACGGCATGGGGGCCGAGGTCGCAGTCAGACGTGGCGTTGGCACCCTGGTGCTCGATGTCCGCCGCGGCGACGGGCCAAAGCCGTGCTTCAATTACACCATGGCGTCGATCGCGACGACCGACCGGCTGATCAAGGATTCGCCCGAGGCGGCGGCTGCGGCGGTGCGCGCGCTGGTGAAGACCCAGAAGGCCCTCAAGCAGGATCCGAACCTCGCGACCGGCATCGGCCGCAAGCTGTTTCCGCCCTCGGAGGCCGAGCTGATCGCCGAATTGATCAGGCGCGATCTGCCTTATTACGACGCCGCCATCTCGCCCGCCTTCGTGGACGGGATGAACCAGTTCGCCCGCGACGTCGGCATCCTGAAGGGGCAGGTGCCCTATGAACAGGTGGTGGCGACCCAGTTCAGCAAGGCGTGGGCAGGGTAGGGCGCGCCGCAGGCGCCTACGTGTATCTGAGAACCGCGTGGACTCTTGGCCGGACCAAAACTAAAACCTCACCACACGCACCGGAGCCCCCGCATGCTGTTGCCCACCTGTCTGGTCGGTTCCTATCCGCAGCCCGAATGGCTGATCGACCGGCCGCGGCTGTCCAAGCAGGTGCCGCGGCTGCGCGCGCGCGACCTCTGGCTGGTCGACGAGACGCGGCTCGAGGCCGCGCAGGACGACGCCACCCTTCTG
>DATBBS010000634.1:0-2910 GCA_036270895.1 Xanthobacteraceae bacterium | reverse complement strand
ACCCGCGAGACGACCGGCGCCGCGCCGGTGCCGGTGCCGCCGCCCATGCCGGCGGTGACGAACACCATGTGGGCGCCGCTGAGATGATCGCGGATCTCGTCGATCACTTCCTCGGCCGCCGCGCGGCCGACATCCGGCTGCGAGCCGGCGCCGAGACCCTCGGTGACCTGGACCCCCATCTGCACGATGCGTTCCGCCTTGGACAAGGTGAGCGCCTGCGCGTCGGTATTGGCGACGACGAAATCGACGCCCTGCAGCCCTGCGGTGATCATGTTGTTGACGGCGTTGCCGCCGGCGCCACCGACACCGAACACTGTGATGCGCGGCTTGAGTTCACGGATGTCGGGGATCTTCAGGTTGATGCTCATGGCTGCCTCTTCATTGCGCGGGCGACGCCGCGGGGTCCGCCGGTCCGCCACCGGCCAATTGGGTGAAACTGGTGCATTGGGTTCATCAGAAGCTCTCGCGAAGCCATCGTCCGACCCGTGCGATGTAGCCGCCCGTTCCTGTCACGTAGTGCCGCGTTCGCCGCGGTTCGAAGTGTTCGAGATGCGCCGCCTGGGGATAGACCAGAAGGCCGGCCGCGACCGCGAAGGCCGGGCCTTTGGCGTCGTCCGGGAGCCCGCCGATGCCGAGCGGCCGGCCGATGCGCACCGGACGCGACAGGATGCGGGTCGCGAGCTCGGGCAGCCCGTTGAGCTGGCTCGCCCCTCCGGTCAGGATCACGCGCGCGCGCGGCTCCGCCGCGAAGGGCGAGGCCGCGAGCCGGTCGCGCACCATTTCCAGGATCTCTTCGACGCGCGGCTTGACGATGCGCGTCAACGTCGCGCGCGACACGAATTGGGGCGGATCGCGCTCGTCGGTGCCCACCGTCGGCACCGTGATCATGTCGCGCTCGTCCAGCCCGCCCGCCAGCACGCTGCCATACAGCGTCTTGATCCGCTCGGCGTCGTAGATGCTGGTCGACAGGCCGCGCGCGAGATCCAGGGTCACGTGGAAGCCGCCGAGCGCGAAGCCGTCGGCATGGATGAAACGGCCGGAGGAGAACACCGCCATGGTGGTGGTGCCGGCCACCATGTCGATGATGGCGGCGCCATGATCGGCCTCATCGTCGGCGAGCACCGAAAGGCCCGCCACATAGGGGCTCGCCACCATCGCCTCGACGGCGAGATGGCAGCGCTCGATCGTGAGCATCAGATTGCGCGCGGCCGCGCCGTCGGCCGTCACCACGTGCATGTCGACGCCGAAGCGGCGCCCCAGCATGCCGCGCGGATCGCGGATGCCGCGGGCGTCGTCGAGCGCGAAGCCGATCGGCAGCGAATGCAGCACCACCCGCCCCTGGCGCAGCGAGCGCCGGCAGCCGGCGGCGAGCACGCGCGCGATGTCGGAATCGGTGACCGACGGTCCGCCGATATCCACCGAGGCCGCGAACAGCTCGCTCGCAAGCCGCCCGGCCGACACCGACACAACCGCGGACTCCACCTGGCGGCTCGCCGAGCGCTCGGCGACGTCGACGGCGTGGCGCACCGCTTCCTCGGCCTCGACCAGATCGACCACGTTGCCGGCCTTCATGCCGCGCGCGCCGGTGTGGCTGAAGCCGATGTTCTCGATGGAGTGGCTGCGGCGGCGCAGCACCTCCTGCGGCGGATGCGGGGTGAGGCGGGCGATCAGGCAGGCGATCTTGCTGGTGCCGATATCGAGCGCGGCGATCAACGCACTGCGCTTGGGCGATATCGGCTTCATCTTGGGCGTGAGGCCGTAATGGAGGGCGTTCATGCGTTGCCCCCCTTGGGTTTCGGTTTCTTGGCTTTGAGCGCCTCGTCACGCGCCTGGGCGGCGCCCTCTGACAGGCGCACCGTCACGCGGTCGGGCAACCGAAGATCGATGGAGACGATATCGCGCGAGAGGATCTTCTTGTCGCGATCGAGCCCGACGAGCTGGTCGAGCGCGCGCGCAACGTCGAATTCCGGCAGCCGCACATCGACGCCGTTCTTGAGCCGCAGGTTCCAGCGCCGCTCGGCCACCAGGACGGAGGCGAGGAGTTGTGCGCGCAGGTCCGGGTAGCGGTCGAGCAGCGCGAGAAAATCCTTGGCCTGGGTCCCCGCGCCGTCGCCGACGAAAAGCGGCAGGCCGGCGACGTTCCGGGAGATGTAAGGCTCGAGCACGGTCCCGTCGTCGGCGATCACGCCGACGCGGCCGCCCTTCTGCCATAGCGCAAAAGCCGCGCGCTCCGTGCTCGTGATCTGCAGGCGGTCGGGATAGAGCTTCTGCACGGTCGCGTCGGCGATCCAGGGATTGGTCTTGAGCCGCGCCCGCGCGTCGGCGACGTCGAAAAACAGCAAGGACGAATGCCCGGTCACGCCGGCGATCGCGAAGATCTCCTCGCGGCTGAGGTGCTTCTGGCCCGCAAGTGCGACGCCGGTGACGTTGAAGCCGGCCGCGTTGGCCGCCGTATCGCGCGCATAACGCAGATAGTCGACGACATCGTCGACGTGACCACCCCGGATGGTGCCGAAAACGATGCTCCCGAGCACGATCGACGCGGCGCCGAAGAGGCCGAAGCCGCGCGGCGGCCGCAGCGCGTCGAATTTTTCCATGCGCGCGTTGAGGCGGCGGCCGAGCGTGCCCAGCCGGCCGGTGCGCCGCGCGATCGCGCGCCACGCGTGGCCGCGGCGCGGCGCAGGCGCGCGCCGGGCGGCCGCAGTCGCCGATGCCGTCGGGCGACCTGGCCCGTTCAGCGGTTCAGCGAGGCATCCTCCACCATCCATCGGACCAGCTCTTCGAACGTGATGCCCGCATACGCCGCGAGTTCGGGCACAAGCGACGTCTCGGTCATTCCGGGCTGGGTGTTGACCTCAAGGCAAACCACTCCTTGTGTCCCCTCCATGCGATCGTCGTAGCGGAAGTCCG
>DATBBS010000633.1:0-5115 GCA_036270895.1 Xanthobacteraceae bacterium | reverse complement strand
GTCGAGCTGAAGAGCGCGGCGCGTATGCACAAGCATCCGCTCAAGTCGGCGGGTTTCCGCGTGCTCAAGGCGCCCGACGTGCCGTCGGTGCTGATCGAGCTCGGCTATGTGTCGAACCGCCAGGATCTCAAGCAGCTGATGTCGGAGAACTGGCGCATGCACGCGGGCGACGCGATCGTGCAGGCGGTCAATACCTATTTCACCACGCGGCTTGCCGGCGGCCCGCGGTGAACGGAACCACAGAAATCGGATGGCGCAGCCTCAGTTTGACCATAAAACAAAGCGACCAACGCCTTGCTGCGGCATCGTTTCCGGGGGGCGAGCCGTTGTGTCGGGGAAATGGCGGATCATGCATCGAAGGGGCGCTCGCGATAGCGTGGATGACTTCGAATCCGGCCGTTCGGGCGGCCGGATGCCTGCCGGTGCGGAATTGACGGACTGCACGCGATGAGGCTGCTTTTTCGTTTCTTCGGATTCCTGTTCGCATTCGGAACCATCGTGTTCCTGGTCGGGATCGGCGCGGCCGCCGGCCTGGTCTGGCATTTCTCCAAGGACCTGCCGGACTACAGCCAGCTGCAGGACTACGAGCCGCGCGTCATGACGCGCGTGCATGCCTCCGATGGCGCATTGCTGGCCGAATATGCGCGCGAGCGGCGGCTCTATCTGCCGATCCAGGCGGTACCGAAGATGGTCATCAACGCCTTCGTGTCGGCCGAGGACAAGAATTTCTATGAGCATGCGGGGCTCGATTTCGGCGGCATCGCCCGCGCCGGCATGCTCTACCTGCAGAATTACGGCTCCAACCGCCGCCCGCAGGGCGCCTCGACCATCACCCAGCAGGTCGCCAAGAACTTCCTGTTGACCAACGAGGTGTCGTTCCAGCGCAAGATCAAGGAGGCGCTGCTGGCGCTCAAGATCGAGCGTACCTATTCGAAGGACAAGATCCTCGAGCTTTACCTCAACGAGATCTATCTCGGTTTCGGCGCCTATGGGGTCGCGGCCGCGTCGCTGCTTTATTTCGACAAGTCGGTGCACGAGCTCTCGATCGCGGACGCCGCCTATCTGGCGGCGCTGCCGAAGGCGCCGACGCTCCTGCATCCGTTCCGCCAGCGGGATCGCGCCATCGAGCGGCGCAACTACGTGATCGATCGCATGGTGGAGAACGGCTACATCAAGGCGCAGGACGGCGAGAAGGCGAAGAAGGAGCCGCTCAACGTCACGCCGCGGCCGACCGGCGCGCATATCTTCGCAGCCGAGTTCTTCGCCGAGGACGTGCGGCGCGAGATCTACGACAAATTCGGCGAGAAGGGCCTGTATGAGGGCGGGCTGTCGGTGCGCACCACGCTCGACCCCAAGATGCAGGTGATGGCGCGCAAGGCGCTGGCCGACGGCCTGGTCCAATATGACGAGCAGCAGGGCTATCGCGGGGCGGTCAGCAAGCTCGACGTCACGGGCGACTGGGGCGTGAAGCTCGCCGACGTCAAGGCGCTCTCCGACATCGGCTGGAAGCTCGCGGTGGTGCTGGAGACGAGCGACCAGGCGGCGCGCATCGGCTTCCAGCCGGGTCGCGAGCCCGGCGGCGCCGTGTTGCGCGAGCGCCAGATCGGCATCGTGCCGCTCGAAGGGGTGAAGTGGGCGAAGGCGGTCGCCGGACCGACCAAAGGCAGGACGCCGGTGAAGGTGTCGCAGGCTCTCGAGCCCGGCGACATCATTTACGTCGAGCCGCTGGCGGGCAAGGACGGCCAGTTCCGCCTGCGCCAGATTCCGGAGGTCTCCGGCGCCATGGTGGTGATGGATCCCTGGACCGGACGCGTGCTCGCGCTGGTCGGCGGATTCTCCTACGACCAGAGCCAGTTCGACCGCGCCACGCAGGCGATGCGCCAGCCGGGCTCGTCGTTCAAGCCCTTCGTCTATGCGAGCGCGCTCGACAATGGCTATACGCCCTCGACCGTCGTGGTCGACGCCCCGATCGAGATCGACCAGGGGCCGGGGCTGGGCATGTGGCGGCCGGAAAACTATTCGACCGGGAAGTATTACGGTCCGCAGACCTTGCGGTTTGGCCTCGAGCAGTCGCACAACGTCATGACGGTGCGGCTGGCGCAGGACGTGGGCATGCCGCTGATCGCCGAATATGCCAAGCGCTTCGGGGTCTATGACAGCCTGCCGCCCTATCTGTCCTTCGCGCTCGGCGCCGGCGAGACCACGGTGCTGCGCATGACCGCCGCCTATTCGATGTTCGCGAATGGCGGCCGGCGGATCACGCCCACGCTGATCGATCGCATCCAGGACCGCTACGGCAAGACCGTCTACAAGCACGACCTGCGCGAATGCAGCGCCTGCGACGCCGCGAAGTGGCAGAACCAGCCCGAGCCGAGCCTGGTCGACCGGCGCGAGCAGGTGCTCGATCCGATGACCGCCTATCAGATCACCTCGATGATGGAGGGCGTGGTCCAACGCGGCACCGGCACGGCCGTGCGCGAGGTCGGCAAGCCGATCGCCGGCAAGACCGGAACCACGAACGACGAAAAGGATGCCTGGTTCATGTCCTTCACGCCCGACCTCGCGGTCGGCATCTACATGGGCTACGACAAGCCGCGCCATCTCGGACGCGGCGCCACCGGCGGACATCTGGCGGCGCCGATCGCGCGCGACTTCTACAAGGTGGCGCTGGCCGACAAGCCCGCGGTGCCGTTCCGCGTGCCGCCCGGCATCAAGCTGATCCGCATCGATGCCAAGACCGGAACGCGCGCCGGGCCGGGGACTGAACGCGCGATCCTCGAGGCCTTCAAGCCCGGCACGGCGCCGCCCGACAGCGCCGCGATCATCGGCATGGGCGGTTCAGATCAACAGTCCGTCACACCGGATGCGGACCGGGCCGTGCGCTCGGGCACCGGCGGGCTGTACTAACCCCAGACCATCCGCTTTTTTTGCTGCGCGCGCCGGTATCCGGCCCCCGGCATCGTGGTAGGTTGCGGCGCGGCGGCCTGCCGCGCCTTGGGGAGGGTTTCATGACATCTTGCCTGCGCGTGACGGCTTTGCGGCCGCTCGTCGGCTTGTTGGTGATCGCGGCGGCGGCCGGCTGGTCCGCCGCGCAGGCCGAGACGGCGCTCGAGCGCGGCAGCTATCTGGTCAATTCGGTGATGGCCTGCGACGGCTGCCACACCCCGCGGCAGGGCGGCGGCTTTGCGATGGACCGCCGATTCTCAGGCGGATCGCAGACCTGGGATACGCCCGCCTATACGGTGAAGGGCGCCAACATCACGTCCGATCGCGACACCGGGCTCGGCGCCTGGAGCGACGCCGACCTCAAGCGCGCGCTGACCGAAGGCGTCCGCCCGAGCGGGATTCCGCTCGCCCCGCAGATGCCCTTCGTGTTCTACAAAATCCTGACGCCGCGCGACCTCGACGCGGTCGTGACCTTTATCAAATCGGTTCCCGCTGTTCGCAACGAGGTGCCGGCGCCGAGCTATAAGGCGGAGATGAAATTCGTCCTGATGCCGGGCGGCGAGAAGCCGTTGGCCGAGGACGAGTTGCGCGATCCGGTCAAGCGCGGCTTCTATCTCGCCACCATCGCGCATTGCATGGAATGCCATGCGCGCCGGCCGGACGGCGTGCAGGATTACACAAGCTGGTTCGGCAGGGGCGGCTTTGAATTCCGCGACACCTGGGGGAGCGCGGTGGCGCGCAACATCACGTCGCACCAGGCGGCGGGTATCGGCGCCTGGAGCGACGCGGAGATCAAGCGCGTGCTGGTCGAGGGGATCGGCCGCGACGGCCGCGCCCTCAAGCCGCCGATGGCGCGCCACATCTACTTCAAGCACATGACCGAAGCCGATATCGGCGCGATCATCGCCTGGCTGCGCACGCTCCCGCCGCTCGACTAGGCGGCCTATTTTCGCGATCGGCATGGCGGCGCGGATCAGGCCGGGCGCTCCCACACCATGCTGCGCACGCTCATCACGCCGTCGACCGGGTCGGGCGAGGGCGGCGTCTCGAGCGTGAGGCGGCCATCGGCCAGCCGGAAACGGCGCGTCTGGTGCGTGCCGGTCCAGCTCTCGTTCCACGACACCTCGACGTGGTGCGTGATCTCATTGCCGTTGATCGAGAAAGTTCCGGCGTAGCTGACCAGGCTTTTCCATAGCGCGTCCGCCTCGGCCGCGGTCGCGCGCGCGCCCGCGGGCTTCTGGCGGTCGCTGCGGACGATGACCACCATCATGCGGTGGTCGGCCGAATAGGTGATGTAGCCGATCGGATCGGGGCCGAAGAAGTCGGCCTTGAGGCCGGTTCGAAGGTCCTCGCGCAGCACCGAGACCAGCCTCCAGGTGCCCAGGAGCCAGTCGGGCGCGGTCTCGTTCACCGGCTCGCCCACGGTTTCGGCTTGTCGGCGCATGGTCGCGGGATCAAGGGCATCGTGACATCCATGGCGTCGGCGCGCCGCTCGCCGTGACGCGGCCGTCCTTCACAAGCGTACGTCCCGCATTGGCGCCGTCCAGCGGGCGGTTGGCCATGGTGCGCAGCCGGCCTTTGTGTATCGCCATCACGAGATCCTGGGTGGTCTCGCCGTTGAGCCGAATGCGGATGGACACCTGGTCGTCGGTAATTCGTTCGGCGCGGAGCACCTCGTAGGAATTCTCCCTGAAGCCCTTGCCGAACTGCTCGCTGAAGCCGACCGCCCCGCTGGGCGTGACCGACGTCGTTCGCAGGCTGTTGTCGGGGCTCGGTGGTTGGTCGCAACGGGGCGACCAGCGGCCCAAAAAGCCGAAATCCTCCAGCACCTGCCGCGGCGATTCCGCGGCCGCCATGACCGGGACGGCGGCGCCCGCCGCCAGGGCCGCGATCAGGATGATGGTTCGGGCGAAGTCCATGGCGCGCCTCGGCATATGGCCGATATTGTAAGGCGCAAGGCTCGCGACGCAATCGTGGCGCGCCGCCGGCCGGTTGCGCGGCCCCCACGGGATCGCTACATCGTGCCGTGCCGGCCGTGAATCGCGGCCCGGCGGCCCAACGGATGAATTCATGCGCGCCGAGATCGAGAAGCTCGTCGAGGAGATCAAGCAGTCGGTCGGGCTGCTGAGGAGGCATCTTTGACGTCGACAAGGCACGCGCGCGTCTGGC
>DATBBS010000632.1:0-9001 GCA_036270895.1 Xanthobacteraceae bacterium | reverse complement strand
GCCACCCTCTTGACCGTCATCGTGTCGCAAGACCCCATTCACTTCGTCTTCGACGGCAGCGAGGCGGATTTCATCCGCTACCTGCGTCTCGCCGCAGCCGGCTCGCGGCCGTCCTCGCGCGACGTGCAGAACCCGGTATCGGTCCGGCTCGCCGACGAGACCGACTACAAGCATCAAGGCCGGATGGATTTCGTCGACAACGTGGTCAATCCGAAGACCGGCACGATCCGCGGCCGCGCGATTTTCGACAACAAGGATGGCCTGCTCACGCCGGGCTTTTTTGGACGGCTGCGGCTGTTCGGCGGCGAGCACGACGCGCTCCTCATACCCGACACCGCGATCGCCTCCGACCAGTCGCGCAAGATCGTCTTTACGGTTGCGGATGACGGCACGGTCGGCACGAAACTGGTGGAGCTGGGGCCGATCGTCGACGGCCTGCGGGTCATTCGCTCGGGACTGGCGCCGACCGACCGCATCGTGATCGACGGGTTGCAACGGGCGCGACCGGGCCAGAAGGTCAAGCCCGAGGACGGCACCATCGCGCCGCCCGCCCGCTCGGCTTCGACCACCACCCCATAACACAAATCATGCGGCCGGATCATGCGCCGGCGCGACGCGGCGTCGCGGAATGAAGGACGGTAGCCATGCGGTTCTCCCATTTCTTCGTTGACCGGCCGATCTTCGCGAGCGTCATCGCCATCATCCTGACGCTGGTCGGCGCCATTTCGTTTCGCGCGCTGCCGATCACCGAATATCCCGAGATCGCGCCGCCGACCGTCGTTGTGGCGGCGACCTATGCGGGCGCCTCCGCCGAGGTCGTCGCCGACACGGTCGCGGCGCCGATCGAGCAGGAGATCAACGGCGTCGACAATATGATCTACATGGTGTCGCAATCGACCGGCAACGGCGCGCTCTCGATCAATGTCGTCTTCAAGCCCGGCACGAATGTCGATCAGGCCCAGGTCCTGGTGCAGAACCGGGTGTCGATCGCGCTGCCGCGATTGCCGGAGGAGGTCCAGCGCATCGGCGTGACGGTGAAAAAGAGCTCCCCCGACCTGATGCTGGTGGTCCATCTGATTTCGCCCGACGGGAGCCTGGATCAGCAATACATTTCGAACTACGCCACCATCAACATCAAGGACGTCATCACCCGCGTCGACGGCGTCGGCGACACCATCGTGTTCGGGGCGCGCGACTATTCGATGCGGGTCTGGCTCGATCCGGCGAAGGTACAGGCGCGCAGCCTGACGGCCGACGATGTCGTCGCCGCGCTGCGGGCCGCCAACGTGCAGGTGGCGGCCGGCGCCATCAATCAGCCTCCGGCGACGTCGCCGGGCGGATTCGAGGTCGCGGTGCAGACGCTCGGCCGCCTGTCGAGCCCCGAGCAATTCAGCGACATCGTGGTGGCGACCGACCAGGACGGCCGGGTGACGCGCGTGCGCGACATCGCCCGCGTCGAGCTCGGCTCGCAGGACTACACGACCAACGCCTATCTCGACAACAAGGTGGCGACCGCCATCGGCATCTTTCAGCGACCCGGCTCGAACGCGCTCACGACCGCCGCGACCGTGATGGCGACCATGGACGAGTTGTCCAAAAGCTTTCCTCCCGGCATGGCCTACCGGGTGGCCTACAACACGACCGAATTCATCCAGCAATCCGTCGACGAGGTGATCAAGACGCTGTTCGAGGCGATCGTGCTGGTCGTCATCGTCATCATCCTTTTTCTCCAGACTTGGCGCGCCGCCATCATTCCGATCGTCGCAATTCCGGTGTCGCTGATCGGCACCTTCTTCGTCATGGCGGCCTTCGGCTTTTCGGTGAACAATCTCACGCTGTTCGGCCTCGTGCTGGCGATCGGCATCGTGGTGGACGACGCCATCGTGGTGGTGGAGAATGTCGAGCGCTATCTGCGCCAGGGGCTCACCCCGGCCGCGGCCGCGCACAAGACCATGGACGAAGTCGGCGGCGCGCTGATCGCGATCGCGCTGGTGCTCTGCGCCGTGTTCATTCCGACCGCCTTCATCACCGGCATCTCCGGCTCATTCTACCGGCAGTTCGCGCTGACCATCACGGCCTCGACGATCATTTCGGCGACCGTGTCGTTGACCTTGTCGCCGGCGCTCGCCGCCCTGTTCCTGCGCCCGCATCACGAGGGAGAAGAAAGGCCAGGCCTGTTGCGGACCGTGACCCGGCCGCTGAACGCCTTCTTTTCCGGCTTCAACCGGCTGTTCGACAAGCTGGCGTCCGGCTATGCGGGGTTGACCCGGCGGGTCTTGCGCGTATCGGCGCTCATGCTGGTGCTGTATGGCGGCCTGATCGCGCTCACCTTCGTGGGATTCGAGCGCACTCCCTCCGGCTTCATCCCGCCGCTCGATCGCGGCTATTTCATCGCGGCGATTTCCCTGCCGCCCGGTTCGAGCCTCGAGCGGACCGATCGGGTGGTGCGCAAGGCCTCTGAGATCCTGTTGTCGCGTCCCGGCGTCGCCCATGCGGTGACGTTTGCGGGCTTCGACGGCGCGACCTTCACCAACGCCCCCAATTCGGGTGTCGTCTTCGTCACCCTGAAGCCCTTCGACGAACGCGTGAAGGACGGCTTGTCGACCGCGGCCATCCTCAACGATCTGCGCGGCCAGGTGCAGGCGTTGCGCGAGGCGTTCATCCTGGTGATCCAGCCGCCGTCGGTGCCGGGCATCGGCACCGGCGGGGGGTTCAAGATGTATGTCCAGGACCGCGCCGGCCGTGGTCCGCGCGCGCTCGAGCAGGCCGTCGGCGGCATCATCGGGCCGGCCAATCAGACGCCCGGTCTCACCCAGGTCTTCACGCTGTTCAACACATCGACGCCGCAGGTCTATGCCGACATCGACCGCACCAAGGCCGAGATGCTGGGGGTCCCGATCACCCGTTTCTTCGACACCCTGTCGATCTTCATGGGCTCGAGCTTCGTCAACGACTTCAACATCCTGGGCCGGACCTATCGGGTGAATGCGCAGGCCGACAATCCATTCCGGCTCTCGGTCCGTGACGTCGAAAACCTGCGGACACGTTCGACCGCGGGCGACATGGTGCCGCTCGGCGCGGTGGCGAGCTTTCATGAGATCACGGGACCCTACCGCGTTCCGCGCTACAATCTGTTTCGGGCCGCCGAGGTCCAGGGCGCGACCTTGCCGGGCTTTTCCACCGGACAGGCGATCGACGCAATGGAAAAGCTCACCGCCGGGTTGCCGTCGGGCTTCGGTTTCGAATGGACCGAGATCGCGTTGCAGGAGAAGGTCGCCGGCAATACGGCCGTCGTCGCATTCGGGCTTGCGGTGGTGTTCGTGTTCCTGCTGCTGGCGGCCCAATACGAGAGCTTGCTGCTGCCGCTCGCCGTCGTGTTGATCGTGCCGATGTGCCTGTCGGCGGCGATCAGCGGGGTGCTGCTGCGCCACATGGACAACAACATCCTCACCCAGATCGGATTCGTGGTCCTGATCGGGCTGGCCGCCAAAAACGCGATCCTGATCGTCGAATTCGCCAAGCAGGCCGAGGAACGGGGCGCGACCCGGTGGGATGCGGCGGTCGAGGCCGCGCGGACGCGGCTTCGGCCGATCCTGATGACGTCCTTCGCCTTCGTCCTCGGCGTGGTGCCGCTGGTGGTGGCGACGGGCGCGGGAGCCGAGATGCGTCAGGCGCTGGGCACCGCAGTGTTCTTCGGGATGCTCGGGGTGACGTTGTTCGGGCTCCTGTTCACGCCGATCTTCTATGTGCTGGTGCGCTGGATCGGCAGCAAGGTCACTTCGTCGCCTCGAAATGCCGCCGGCGCATCTGCTTCAGGACCGTGATGGCGAGAACGGCGGTCAGCGCGTCCAGGCAGGCGACCAGGACGAAGACGGCGGTCCAGCTCCCTGTCGCCTGCTTGAGAAACGCCGCCGCCGGCCCGCCGAGGATCGAGCCCACGCCCTGCGCGATATAGAGGAAGCCGTAGTTGGTGGCGGCGAATTTCGGCCCGAAGGTGTCGGTGAGGGTGGACGGGAAGAGCGAGAAAATCTCGCCCCAGCCGAAAAACACCAGGCCGGTGAGTACGACGAACATCGCCGGATTGTCGATGAAGGCGAACAGCACCAGGATCGCCACCGCCTCGAGCGCGAAGGCGAGCGCCATCGTGTTCTCGCGGCCGATATGGTCCGAAACCCAGCCGAAGAACGGGCGGGTGAGCCCGTTGGTGACGCGCGACAAGGTGAGCGACAGCGGTAGCGCCGCCATCCCGAGGACCAGGACGCCGGCGACCTTGAATTCGTTGGCGAATGGCCCGACGTTCGACACCACCATGAGCCCGCTCGTGGACATCATCGCCATCATGATGAAGAGCAGATAGAAGATCGGATTGGTCAGCATCTCCTTGGGCGTGAAGCTGCGCTTCGACTGCATTTCGAGCTGAACCGTGGTGGGATCGTAGCCTTCCGGCTGGTAGTCCTCGGGCGGGGTGCGCAAGCCGAGTGCGGCGGCGACGCCGATGACGGCCTGGATGATCCCCCACACGACGAGCGTGTGCTCATAACCCGAGCTCTTGATCATGCTGTCGATCGGGAAGCTGGTGAAGAAGGCGCCAAAACCGTAGCCAGCCGCCGCGAGGCCGGTCGCAAGCCCGCGCCGGTCCGGGAACCAGCGCACCATCAATCCGATGATGCCCACATAGATGATGCCGGTGCCGAAGCCGCCGATCACCCCATAGGTGATGTAGAGCATCATCAGGCTGTCCGCATGGGCGGCCAGCAGCCAGCTGCCGCCCGACATGATCGCGCCGACCGAGATCAGCAGCCTGGGGCCGAAACGGTCCACCAGATAGGCCTGGAAGGGCGAGAAGAAGGTCTGCAGCACGATGAGCAGCGAGAAGGTGACCTGAATCTGGGGGAGGGTGGTCCCGAGCCTCTGATTGAGCGGGCCGGTGAACAGCGTCCACACGTATTGCGGGCTCGAGATCGCCATCATGGCGACGAGACCGAGCAGGAGCTGAATCCAACGATTGGTGAGCACCGCCGACTGCGTCGGCGCGATCGAGACGGACATGGCTTCCCCCCGGCTTGCCGGCCCCCCGGCCGTTCCGCGATCGCAGCGCGTAAGGCTGGATCCGTGCCCAGGATAACAGCAGGGGCGCGAGCCCCGGAAGCCAAAAAATGAAGGCAACCCAGCCGCCGGGTGCAATTCCTGTGGGCGGCGCCGTCAGCCCGCGCCGCTCCCGGCGTATCCGGCGAATGGATCGAGTAATGTTCGTCGCGCCGACCCTCCTGGCGGGGATGGCCATACGCCAACCCGGTCCTTATTATTGCGTTTCCTCGTTCCCCGCCGCCGCAACAGGGGGTGGCCATGGAGACGTCGCGGGTTGTTCGCTGGGGCGTGGCGGCGGCGCTGATGGTGGCGCCATGCGCGGCGGCGCATGCCGACAAGCTCAAGGTCGTCGAGGTTGCGGCGCCGGCCATCAATTGCGTGTTCTCGCCGCTCTGCTCGATCTTGCCGACCGATTCAACCGCTCCGATTCCGCTCAACCTCACGGCCGGCACCGCGTTTTTGCAAACGCGGACATTCTTCGGTATCGCCGGAACTCCGGGGGGCGGGCGTACCGCTTACGAGTATCGAGTGGACCTGCGGTCGGCGGACGGCGACGTCAACTGCCTGCTCGGGCTGGTCGTCAATTTCGGGCCGATCGTCAATCTGCCCTACAGGCCCGGACAGGTTGGCGATGTCTATGTGATCGCCCAGGGCGGGCTCGGCACCGTCGGCCTCAAATCGGCCGAGCAGGACGGCGGCGTCGTCACCTTCGAATTCGCCCGGCCGATGTGCGTGGGCCAGAGCACCTTCTCCTTCGGGCTGGCATCGAACAGGCCACCGCACGGGATCGCGGCGGGGATGTTCGGTTTCGGGAACCCCCCGTTCGTCGCCGTGGGCGCGCGCGCCCCGAGCCTTTAGGCGCGGTGGCGCGGCTTGATCGCTGATCGCAACCCGCTAGAGTGCGCGCCCCGTTCGCTCTCACCCGGAAAACTCATGGCCAATCTCAATCTCTCGGTCGCGATCGGCGACTATGATCGCAACCGTCCGCTGATCAGCGGCGCGGTCAAGATCGACGGCGTCGATCCGGTATTCATGACGCTGTCGCCGGAGGAGATTTTCTTCCGCGCCTTCCGGTCGGTCGATTTCGACATCTGCGAATTGTCGCTGTCGAGCTTCACGCTCAAGACCGCGCTGGGTGAATGTCCCTATGTGGGGATTCCGGCCTTCGTGTCGCGCGCCTTCCGGCATACCTCGATCTATGTGCGCACCGACCGCATCAAGGAGCCGAAGGATCTCAAGGGCAAGAAAGTGGGCGTGCCGGAATATCAGCTCACCGCCAACGTATGGGCGCGCGCCATCCTGGAAGACGATTACGGGGTCAAGCCCGCGGACATCCATTGGGTTCGCGGCGGCATCGAGGAGGCGGGCCGGCCCGAGAAGGTCACCATCAAGCTCCCCGAGGGCGTGCGGCTGAGCAATGCGCCGGAGGGCACGACCATCTCCGAGCTTCTGATCAACGGTGAGATCGACGGCTTCATTGCGCCGCGGCCGCCGTCATTCATGTCGGAGCACACGAAGAACGTCGGCTGGCTTTTTCCCGATCCGACAGCGACCGCCAAGGACTACTTCAAGCGTACCGGCATTTTCCCGATCATGCATCTGATCGGCATCCGCCGCACGCTGGTGGAGAAATTTCCCTATCTGCCAGTCGCGGTGTTCAAGGCCTTCGAGCAGTCGAAGTCGCAGGCGCTCGCCGCGCTCAGCGATACCGCCGCCACCAAGGTGACGCTGCCTTTCGTCGAGGAGAAGCTCAAGGAGACGCGCGACCTGATGGGACAGGACTTCTGGGCCTATGGGGTCGAGCCGAACCGCAAGACGCTTCAGGCCTTTCTGCATCACCACCACGGCCAGGGCCTGTCGCCGCGGCTGATGAAAATCGAGGAGCTGTTTCACCCCTCGGTGTATGAGACGTTCAAGCTGTGAGCGGGCGCTGGGACGTGTAGGATGGGTTGAGCGAAGCGAAACCCATCACGAAACACCAGATCACACGGTGGGTTTCGCTTCGCTCAACCCAGCCTACGACCTTTCCATCTCACTTCCCCGCCGGCTTCTGGATCTGGATCAGCTCGGCGCTCTGCTGCTTGGACAACGGCTCCGGGATGAACTTCAAGGTCACCGCCTCGCTCATCAGCGAGTCGAGCCCGTAGATCTGGTCCGGCTCGATCAGCGATCGGGGGAAGAAGTCGTCGCGCACGCGCCGGGCGACCGTCTTGGTGACGCCGACGAAGTCGGCATAGTCCTCGATGACCTGCGGGTTGCTCGCATACATGTAGGCGATAGTCTCGCGATAGGCCTGCATGAAGCGGCCGATGGCGTCCTTGCGCTTCGCCAAGGCGTCCGCATTGGCAACGATGACGCGGATGGTCTGGCCGTGCACCAGCGTCGCATCGGTGGCGCGGGCGACCACCCGGATCTTTCCCTCCTCGATCTCCTTCAAGCCGAACGGCGGCGAGGCCCAGCCGATGTCGACCTGATCGGTCATCACCGCCGTAAGCGTGGCGGCGGGATTGCCTGTCGGCATCGGCTTGGCCTTGACGCCGAACTCGCTGACGAAGGCGCGCACGATCGATTGGGTCGACGAGCCGTTGGTCGAGAACGCGATGGTGTTTTTCTCGGTGGTGTCCTTCAGGGTTTTGATGTCGGACGACGTCTTGGCGTACCAATAGTCGGCCGCACCCGTCGCCTCGGCCCCGATGATGCGCACCGGCGCCCCCTTGGCGTAGGCCGCGATCGCGCCGAGCGTGCCGACGGCCAGCCCCAGGTCGACGCTGCCGGAAATGACCGGCTGCAGCGTTTCCCCGGAGCCCGACGTATAGATCATCTCGAGTTCGAGGCCGTGCTTCTTGAAGATGCCGGCCTTGGTACCGAGCTGGGCGATCGCGGTGTCCCAGTTGCCGCGCTGCCCGATGGTGACCTTCAGCGCGTCGTCGGCGGAGGCCGACAGCGTCGACGCGATGACGGCAGCGGCCGCCACAAAGCTGCGGCGCGTGATCGGATTCATGTTCTCTCCTGACATCAGTTCCGTCGAATCGTGTGCAGGCCGCCCAGCCGTCCGACCAGCGCATTCGCGCCGATGGCGAGACAGAACAGCACGATCAGCATGGCGTACATGCGCGGCATGTCGAACAGGCTGTAGGCCTGGATGACCAGGAAACCGATGCCGCGGTTCGACAGCTTGGTCTCGGCGAGCAGCGTCCCGATGATGGCGACGCCGAGACCGAGCCGCACCCCGTTGATGATGGGATGGCGCATGGCCGGAAGGTAGATCTTGGTCGTCATCTGCCACGCATTGGCGCGGAAGCTCCGGCCGACGCGGATCAGCACCTTGTCGATCTGCCGCATGCCGGCGGCGGTCGACAGGGCGATCGGAAAGAAGCAGGAGATGGCGCCCATCGCCACTTTCGAGCCGGGGCCGACGCCGAACCACATGATCATCACGGGGAAGAAGATGATTTTCGGCGTGGGACCGAGATAATAGAGATAAGGCTCGAAGGATTTCGACAGCATCCGGTTGCTGCCGAGGATCAGCCCGGCCACGAGTCCGCTCACGCCGCCCAGCGCGAGGCCGGTGCCGACCTCGCCCGAGGTCACGCCCAGGTGCCAATAGAATTCGGGGTTCGACAGCAGCTTCCAGACCGCCGCCCCGATAGCGAGCAGCGAGGGAACCACGTCGCGGTAGAGCCAGCCCGAGGCGGCGATGATCTCCCACGCGACCAGCACCACCAGGATGATGGCGATCCGCACCAGCGTCACCGGCGCCACCGCCAGGCGGGGCGGCGCGGCAGCTTTCATTCGACCGGCCTCAGCCATCGTTCGACCCGTTCGGTGATCATGAAGAAGAGGACGCTGACCAGGATGACGAAGCAGATCGCCGCATAGGTCCCGGGCAGGTCGTAGCGCTCGGCGAGATCGT
>DATBBS010000631.1:0-2273 GCA_036270895.1 Xanthobacteraceae bacterium | reverse complement strand
CTCGCCTGCCACACGATGCGCGTCAAGGAATGGCAGGGCGATGTCGTCTTTCTGCACGAGGTCGCGGCCGGGACCGCCGACCGCTCCTACGGCATTCATGTCGCCAAGCTCGCCGGCCTGCCCGCCGCCGTCACGGCGCGCGCCGAAGAGGTATTGCAGATCCTCGAAAAGGGCGAGCAGGGCGGCGCCTTGGCGCGGCTCGCCGACGACCTGCCACTCTTCCGTGCAGCGCGTCCGATGCCGGCCGCGCCTGAACGCAAAGCCTCGCCGGTCGAGGAGATGCTGCACGATATCCGTCCGGACGAGCTCAGCCCGCGCGAGGCGCTGGAGGTGCTGTACCGGCTGCGCGCAATGCTGGGGGAGTGACATGACCAAAATGGCGCGGCGGACGCTCACAATGGCGGCTGTTTCCACCGCGGCCGTCGCCATGACGCGGATGACGGCGTTTGCCGGTCCTCCCGGCCATCCGGTGCGGGTCGGCGTGTTGGACCTGATCGCCCCCAGCTTCGACCCCGCGACAAATCCGGCCGCACGCGAGTTCATCGCGGGATTGCGCGAACTTGGCTACACCCCCGGGCGCAACGTTCTCCTGGAATACAGAAGCGCGCAGGGGGTCCGCGACGCGCTCCCGCAACTCGCCGCCGAGCTCGTGCAGGCGAAGGTGGAGATGCTCTTGACGATGAACCTGGCCGCTACGCTTGCCGCGGCCAAAACGACCAAGACGGTCCCGATCATCATGCGCGGCATCGCCGATGTCGTCGAAACCGGCCTCGTTGCGAGCCTCGCAAAACCGGGCGGCAACATCACCGGACTTGCAGTTAACGCCGCCGAGATCGCGGCCAAACGGGTGCAGCTACTCAAGGAGGCGGTGCCGGGTCTGACGCGGGTCGGGGTGCTGTGGAACGCGCGTGCGCAGGCGATGGCGCTTGGTTTCCAGAACATCGACAACGCTTCACCGCAACTCGGAGTAGCCGTCCAGTCGGTTCGGGTGACGGGCTCCGAGGATTTTGACAAGGCTTTTGCGGCAATCGAGTCCGGGCACCCGGATGGTCTTGTGGTCTTGTATGGGCCATTGCGCGGCACCGATCTGCCCCGAATTGTCGAATTCGTCACGCGCCAAAACCTGCAGACGATTTTTGAGCTCGGCCAAGGGGCCGGCGGAGGCGGACTGATGGAGTTCGGCCCCAACTTCCTGCAGATGACGCATCGCGCCGCCCTCTATGTGGACAAGCTCGCGAACGGCGCCGACCCCGCCACATTGCCGGTCGAGGAACCGAGCCAGTTCTCTTTGGTGATCAACTTGAAGGCCGCAAAAGAAATGGGCTTGCAGATCCCGCAGTCGCTGTTGCTGCGGGCGGACCAAGTGATCGAGTAGAATTGGTTACCAACGCACCCGGAACATTGCCGCTATCTCACCAATAAACTCACGCCGGGCTAGCGGCTGGCGCTGGTCCGAAATATCTCAGTTCCGACCCGCGAGCAGGCGCCGCCGATTTCGCCTCACCATCCATCGCCGTTATGGGCACGGCGATTCGTCAAATCAGGCGCGGGGCGGCGCCGGCGCGGTGAATTGCGCGAGGTCGGCAAGGCCGAGCGCCTCCTCGACCGTGGCCACCGTCTTGACCGCCGCGTCGAACCCGTCCTTGCCGAATTGGCGGTTCCTGATGTCCTCGAAGGTCTCGCCCATTTCGCGCAGCTGCTTGTCGGAGAGCGCCTCGCGCCATGCCGGAAAGACGATTGTATCCTCGCGTGCGGCGTGGTTGGCGTACATGACGGCGTAGCTGTCGAGGGCGCGCGCCATCGCTTCGGCATCGCCGAGCGTGCCCTTGCCGGTCACGGTGCGGATATATTCGGTGATCTCGCGGCCGCGGTCGTGCTGCTGGACCAGCGTGTTGTCGAGCGCGGCTACCGGGCTCTCCCCGTTGCGCAAGGTCGGGAACACATAGGCCTGTTCCAGCATGCGCTCGTGAAAATTTTCGCCAAAATCGCGGAACAACTGAGCGGCCTGTCGCAGCAGCTTCGGATCGACCTTGCCGCCGGCGCGCAATTGCGCCGCGGTCTGGCGATAGACCAGGAGAACGCGGCGCAGCACGCCGTGCTGACGCATCAGCTCCTCGACCGCGCCGATCTTCTTTTCGGGCGGCGGCGGTGGCGCCTTCGGTTCCTTCTTGGCCGCAAGCGCGCCACGCGCGCTGCCGGCCAAGAGAATGATGCCGGAGAGGCCGGTGAAGAGGCGGCGCCGGCTGGCATCGGGCAGATCGATCATAACCCCC
>DATBBS010000630.1:0-2491 GCA_036270895.1 Xanthobacteraceae bacterium | reverse complement strand
GGCGGGGAGGCGGGGGGCGCGACCGACCGCCGGCGCGCGCCCGCGACCGCGCGTCCCGCCGCGCCGGCGCGCGGCCTGCGGATCCTCGGGGTCGAGGACAATCCTTACGGCCGCGTCATTCTGAAAACGATCCTCACCGAGCTCGGGCACGGCGTGGACTTCGTCGGCACCGGGGAGGCGGCGGTCGGCGCCGTGGCGCGCGGCGGCTATGACGCGGTGCTGATGGACGTGCGCCTGCCCGACATCGACGGGATCGAGGCGACCCGCCGCATCCGCGCGCTGGGCGGCGCCGCCGCCCGCATTCCGGTGATCGGCGTCTCCGGCCGCAGCAGCGGCGACGAAGAGGCGCGCGCGCAGGCGGCCGGCATGAGCGGATTCGTCACCAAGCCGATCAGCCCGAACGCGCTCAACGGCTATCTGGCGACGATCGCGGCGGGGTGACGCACCATTCGTCATGCCCGGGCGTTGAATCACGGATTTCGTCATGGCCGGGCTTGGCCCGGCCGTCCACGTCTTCTTCTCGCCGATGCATTAAGGCGTGGATGCCCGCGACAAGCGCGGGCATGACGGGGTTTCGCCCTACGCCACCTTCGTCGACGCGCCGATGTCCACGATGCGCACGATGTCGGCCATGATGCGGTTGAGCTCGAAATCCTTCGGCGTATAGACCGCGGCGACCCCGAACTGCTTGAGCGCCTGCGCGTCCTCCGGCGGAATGATGCCGCCGACCACCACCGGCACGCGCTCGAGGCCGGCCTGGCGCAGACCCGCCACCACGTCCTTCACCAGCGGCAGATGCGAGCCCGAGAGAATCGACAGCCCGACCATGTGCACGTCCTCGTTTCGCGCCGCCTGCACGATCTCGGCCGGGGTGAGGCGGATGCCGTCATAGACCACCTCCATGCCGGCGTCGCGTGCCCGCACCGCGATCTGCTCGGCGCCGTTGGAATGGCCATCGAGGCCGGGCTTGCCCACCAGGAGCTTCATGCGCCGGCCGAGCTTCTTGGAGACGCGGTCGATGTCGGCACGCAGGTCGTCGAGCCCGCTGCTGTCGTTGCGCATGCCGCGGCCGACCCCGGTCGGCGCCCGGTACTCGCCGAAACCCTCGCGCAGCACCGCGCCCCATTCGCCGGTGGTGACGCCAGCCTTGGCGCAGGCGATCGAGGCCGGCATGATGTTGTGGCCCGCGCGCGCCGCGCTTGCGAGGTCGGCGAGTGCCGCCGCCACGCCCTTCGCGTCGCGCGCCGCGCGCCACGCCCTGAGCCGCGCGATCTGCTCGCCTTCGACGTGATCGGGAACGGTGAGGATCGCATCCTGGCCGGCGGAGAGCGGCGACTCCTCGGTCTCGACGAAGCGATTGACCCCGACCACGGTCTGGGCGCCGCTCTCGACGCCTTCGATCCGCCGGGTGTTCGATTCGACGAGCTGCTGTTTCAGGTAGCCGGTGTCGACCGCCGCGACCGCGCCGCCCATCTGGTCGATGCGGGCGAGCTCGTCGCGCGCCTCGCGCTTGAGCTCGGCGACCTTGCGGTCGATCTCGGCCGAGCCGTCGAAAATATCGCCGTAATCAAGGAGATCGGTTTCATAAGCGAGAATCTGCTGCAGCCGCAGCGACCATTGCTGGTCCCAGGCGCGCGGCAGGCCGAGCGCCTCGTTCCAGGCCGGCAGCTGCACCGCGCGCGCCCGCGCCTTCTTCGACAGCGTGACCGCCAGCATCTCGATCAGGATGCGGGCAACGTTGTTTTCCGGCTGCTGCTCGGTGAGGCCGAGCGAGTTGACCTGCACGCCGTAGCGAAACAGCCGGTTCTTGGGATCGGCGACGCCGTAGCGCGTCGCCGTGATCTCGTCCCACAGCTCGGCGAAAGCGCGCATCTTGCAGAGCTCGGTGATGAATCGAAGTCCCGCATTGACGAAGAAGGAGATGCGCCCGACCACGTTGCCGAAGTCCTCGGGCGGCACCTCGCCCGACGCCTTCACCTTGTCGAGCACCGCCACCGCGGTCGCGAGCGCGAAGGCGAGCTCCTGGGTCGGCGTCGCACCCGCTTCCTGCAGGTGATAGGAGCAGACATTCATCGGATTCCATTTCGGCATCTCGCGCGCCGTGAACAGGATGGTGTCCTGGATCAGCCGCATCGAGGGCGCGGGCGGAAACACATAGGTGCCGCGCGAGAGATATTCCTTGATGATGTCGTTCTGGGTCGTGCCCTGCAGGGCGCCGCGCGCCACGCCCTGCTCGTCGGCAAGCGCGACGTAGAGCGCGAGCAGCCAGGCCGCCGTCGCGTTGATGGTCATCGAGGTGTTCATCTCGCCGAGCGGGATGGCCTCGAACAGGGCGCGCATGTCGCCGAGGTGGCAGATCGGCACGCCGACCTTGCCGACCTCGCCTTTCGCCTGCGGATGGTCGCTGTCGTAGCCGGTCTGAGTCGGCAAATCGAAGGCGACCGAGAGGCCGGTCTGCCCCTTGGCGAGGTTCTTCCGATAGAGCGCGTTG
>DATBBS010000629.1:0-5125 GCA_036270895.1 Xanthobacteraceae bacterium | reverse complement strand
GCTGGGACTGCGTTTCGCGCCCGACCTGTTCGAGAAGTATGGCGTGGGCTAGGCGGGTGCCCGCCACGCCTTAACGGTTTGTTTGGCTAAGGCCACTATTGTGCTGCGCCGACCTTTGGAGGGGCCCATGTCGCAGCACATCGTCGTCGCATTTCCCGCTCAGGTCGACCTCGTGCCCGCGCCCATTCATCCCGATTGGATCCTGGGCGGCAAGCCCGAGGCGCGCTCCAAGCAACTGGTCCGCAGCCGCGACGGCGCCTCCTCGGTGATGGCGTGGTCATGCACCGCCGGCCGGTTCAATTGGCGCTACACGGTCGACGAGACCGTCCACATCATCTCGGGCGAAGTCTTTATTACCGACGAGACCGGCGAGGAGCGGCGGCTGGGGCCGGGCGACATGGCGTTCTTTCCGGCGGGCAGCCGCAGCATCTGGCGCGTGACCCGACAGGTGCGCAAGCTCGCCTTCTGCCGCCAGGCGCTGCCACTGCCTTTAGGTTTCGCCCTGCGGGTGTGGAATCGGCTGGGCCGGACGCTGACCGCGATCTTCTGGCCCGAGGACGAGGCGGCGGGCGATCCGCTGGCGCCGCGGCAGGCCGCCGGCAAGGTATCAGCCGGATTGGGCGACGTACGCACCAAGGCGTGAGGACGACCGAGCGGGTGCGGCTGCGCTAGTTCGCAACGCGCACGATCTTTCTCGTCTCGGCCGACTTTACCACGGTGTCGAACACCGCCATGCCGTGCAGCACGTCGGCGAGCGGCACCGGATAGGGCGTCTTGTCGGCGATCGCGCGCGCGAAGGCGGTGAGTTCCGCCGCGAGCATGTCGAAGCCTGCGAAATCGAGATGCTCGCCCGGTGGCGCCAATACGGGCCCGTCCGGCGGTCGCTCCGAGGCCGGCACGAAGCGAAAATTCTGTAGCGCCGCGCCCGAGATCTCGGCCAGGCCTTTCGTCCCATAGACGGTGAAATTGAAGTTGGTGGCGGTCGCGACCGAGCAGAAGATCGTGGCGGTGGCGCCGCCGTCGAAATTGAGCAGGACCGTGGTGGTGTCGGGAGCCGGCCCCGCGCCGTGCACCCCGGTCACGCAATGAACGTCGCGCACCCGTCCGCCGAATTCGATCATGTGATCCATCAGGTGGACGCCGACCGCCGTCATGGCGCCGCCCGGTGCCTCTTCGGGGTCGGCGCGCCAGTTGTCTGCCGCGATGAAGGCGCCGGTGCTGGTCGTGTGCTGTCCCACCATGGCGACGGTCGCCCCCAGCCGGCCGTCGGCCTTGCGGTTGCGGATCTCCACCACCGAAGGATGGAAGCGGCGGCAGAATCCGACCGCCAGCAGCACGCCGGCCTTGTGGGCCGCCTGGGCGGCGGCCTGCGCGCTCGGCAGGTCGAGGGTCATCGGCTTCTCGACGAACACGTGCTTGCGGGCCGCTGCCGCCTGCATGACCTGCGCCGCATGCTGGCTGTGCGGTGTCGCCAGCACGACCGCGTCGATCGCCGGATCGGCCAGGATCTCGGCGTAGGTGTCGACGAAGCGCAGGGCCTTCTCGCCGCAGAATCCTTCGGCAGTCGCGCGGGTGCGGGTGTGGGCGGCCACGAAGCCGATCTCGCGGCTCTTGCCCTGGACCGAGGTGACGAGCGAACGGCCCCAGCGGCCGAGCCCCAATATTGCGGCGCGTATCATGAAGTCCTGCTTGCGAAGGTTGCCCGGCGGGCACCGAAGGGACGCCAAGCTAACATTGCGACCTTTCCGTCTCAACGTTTCGGCGATAGATAACCGCGCAGGATCACGGGGAGGGCGCGCCTTGAACAACGCCGCAATCATCGGTGTCGGCCAGTCGGCCTATACGAGGCGCCCCGAGCCCGGGCAGTCGACCCACACCTTCATCCGCGACGCGGTGGTGGCGGCGCTGCACGACGCGCAGGTCGACGCGACGGATGTGCAAGGCATGGCGGTCGCCTCGTTTTCGCTCGCGCCCGACACCGCGGTCGACCTCGCCTGGAAGCTCGGCCTGTCGCTGCGCTGGTTGCTGCAGGACACCAACGGCGGCAGCTCCGCCATGAACATGCTCGGCCACGCGTTGCGCGGCGTCGAAACAGGGACGGCCGACGTGATCCTGGTGATCGGGGGCGACGCCACCGGGCTCGCCGGCTACGGCAAGATTGCCGCGAACTACAACATCGCGACCCGCGACCATCTGGCGCCGCTCGGCCATGGCGGCCCGAACGGAGTCTACGCGCTGGTCACCTCCCGCCAGATGAAGAAATACGGCCTGGAGAAATCCGACTACGGCCAGATCGCGATCGCCCAGCGCGCCTGGGCGGCGAAGAATCCCTTCGCGGTCTACCGTACCCCGCTGACCATGGAGGAGTATCTCGCCGCCCCGATGGTGGCCGATCCGCTGTCACGTTACGACTGCGTGCCGGTGATCGCGGGCGCGCAGGCGATCGTGCTGGCGCATCCCGACCGCTGCCCGCGCGGGCGCGTCCCGGTGCGCATCCGCGCCCATCGGGCGAGCTTCAATTACGACAACCAGGAAGGCGACGGCCTGCAGACCGGCATCAGCACCTTCGCGAGCGACTTATGGAAGGCAGCAGGCGCCGCGCCCGGCGATATCGAGGTGGCCAGCATCTATGACGACTATCCCGCCATGGTGCTGGCGCAGCTCGACGATCTCGGCATGATCGCGGGACATGACCTGGCGCATTACTGTCGCCACGACATCGGCGAGAAACGTTTTCCCATCAACACCTGGGGCGGCATGATGTCGGCCGGCCAGCCCGGCGGCCCGGCCGGCGGCCTCAACGGAATTTCCGAGGCCGTGCTTCAGCTGCAGCATCGCGCCGGCGACCGCCAGGTCAAAGGCGCGCGGCTCGCGCTCGCGACCGGCTACGGCATGACCATGTATCGCTATGGTGGCACCGCCGCGGCGGCAATCCTGGAGCGTGCCGAATGAACAAGGGAGTCGGTATCTGGCGCTGCCGGAGCTGCCGCACGGCCGTGTTCCCGCAACGCCTCTTGTGCCCGCATTGTCACGGCCAGGAGTTCGACGAGGACCGCGTCTACGAGGGCGTGGTCGAGGAAATCTCGATCATCCGTCACATGATCGGGCAGGCCGACTGGAAACCGCGGCGGATCGCCAATGTACGCACCACCGGCGGCCCTTCGATCACGGTCGGGTTGCGCGACGAGTCGGGGCCGGGCGCGGTCGTCGAGCTCTTCGAGGACGAGAAGGCCCCCGTTGGGCAAGCGAAGGGGTGAAGAATAAGAACGTGTCATTGCGAGCGAAGCGAAGCAATCTCATGCCGCGAATACGTGCTTGTCCAAGATTGCTTCGCTTCGCTCGCAATGACGGTTATCCCGTCCTCCCCCAGGCCTTGTCGGCCTCCAGCACGCGGCGGGCGGCCTGCGCCATCGCGACGTCGATCATCTTGCCGTCGACCGTGGTGCTGGCGCTGCCCTGCGCGACCGCCTGGTCGAAAGCCTCCAGCACGCGGGCGTAATAGTCGAGCTCGGCGGCGGTGGGACGATAAAGCCGGTTGCACGCCTCGATCTGCGCTGGATGGATCAGCTTGCGCCCGCGATACCCCAGCCGGCGCGACAGATCGGTGTCGCGCTCGAAGCCCTGGCTGTCGCGCACGTCCGCAAAGACCCCGTCGAGCGGCGTGTCGAAGCGGGCGGCGCGTGCCGCCAGCAAGGTGTGCTGGCGGGCGTGCAGCATTTCCGGCCCGTCGAGCGACCAGACGCAGCCAAGATCGGTGTTGAGATCGCCGTCGCGCGCGCCGCCGAAGGATAGCGAGACCACGCGTTCGGCCGCTGTCGCGATCTCGTAACCGAACAGCACCCCGCGCGCGCTCTCGATCGAGGGCACGAACCGGGTCGTGCCAGCCGCCAGTCCGCGCTGTTGTTCGAGCTCCCCGATCAGCCGGTCCCAGCGCAGGACCTCGTCGCGGGTCTCGACCTTGGGGGCAAAAATCCCGGCGACGCCCCGCACGCCCACGATGGCGTCGAGGTCGGCGCGCCCGAACTCGCTGTCGATCGCGTTGGGCCGCACCCACACCCGGTCGCCGGGAATCTTCGGTGCATATTCGCGCACCGCGGCGCGCGCGACGGCCTTCTGGGCCGCTGGCACAGAGTCCTCGAGATCGAGCAGCAGGGCGTCGGCCGGCAGGCCGATCGCCTTGTCGAGGAATTTCTCGCGGTTGGCCGGGACGTAGAGAAAGCTGCGCGCCAGCGGCATTAGCATGACTCCTATCTGTCCCCGTCATCCTTCGAGGCCCGGCTTCGCCGGGCGCCTCAGGGTGATGGCGCGCAATCCTCTGAAACGTTACTCTGCCGCCGCGGTTGCGTGACCCGCGCCCTTCTGGTCCGCCAGCCGCGTCGCGCCCGCCGCGACAAGCTCAGCGATCGCGCCTGGCGCGTAACCGAGCTCGCGCAGGATCTCTTCCGAATGCTCGCCCAGCATCGGGGAGGGGCGATGCAGGTCGGGGCCGTCGCGGTCGAGCAGCACCGGATTGCGCACCGCTTTCATCTTTCCCAGGCGCGGGTGATCGACGTCGTTCACGACGCCGCGCGCCACGATGTGCGGGTCGTCGAACACCTCCTTGAAGTTGTTGACGCGGGCGCAGGGAATGCCGGCAACAAGAAGAGCGGCCTCCAGCTCTTCGGCGGCGCGTTGGCGCACCGCGGGCTCGACGACCGCGAGCAGCGGTGCCTCATGTTGCTTGCGGCTCGCATAGGTCGCAAAGCGCGGATCGCTCAGATGCTCCGCCAGCCCCAGCACCTCCATCAGCTTGGCGAAGAGCTGGTCGTTGGGGGTGCCGATCGCGAGATAACGCGTATCGTGCGTCTCGAACAGCTGGTAGGGCGCATTGAGCCGATGCTTGTTGCCGAGCGCCTGTGGGACATTGCCGGTCGCCAGATAATCCGCCGCCTCCCAGGCGGCGGCCGCGATCGAAGCCTCGACCAGCGACACGTCCGCGATCCGGCCTTCGCCCTGGCGTTCGGCGCCGACCAGGCTGGCGAGCGTCGCATAAGTGGCGAACAGCGCCCCGAACACATCGGCGGTCTGGATGCCCGGGCGGGTCGGCATCTTGTCCGGCTCGCCGGTGACAGAAAGCGCGCCCGAG
>DATBBS010000628.1:0-2782 GCA_036270895.1 Xanthobacteraceae bacterium | reverse complement strand
GTCGACCTTCACGTCGAGGCCGACATCCTTGCCGGTGACCGCGTTGAGCGCTTCCTTGATGGCCGAACGGTGCGCGTCGCTGAGCGGCTCGGCGACCGTGATCTCGGCCGTGACCTCGCCAAGGTGGCGCGCCACCATGGCGCGGAAGGCCCGCGCCATGTCGCGCACTGCGAACAGCCGGCGGTTCGACGCCACCACCTTGAGGAATCGCGCCGTCAGGCCCTCGATTCCGATTTTTTCCATCACGGCGGCGAGCGCGCCGGTCTGCTGCTCGGCGGAGAATACCGGGCTGCGCACCAGGCGGGCGAAGTCCGGGTTTTCGTCGATCAGGCGATCGAGCTTTTCGAGGTCGGCCTTGACCGCATCCACCGCGTTGGTCTCGAGCGCGAGCTCGAACAGGGCGGTCGCGTAACGGCCAGCCATTCCGGAGATAATCGGCTCTTCGCTTGCCACTTTGCGCCTACTCGTAAGAGCTTGTTATCTCGCGCGCCCGGCGCTGCGCGAGAGCGGCGCCAAGCCACTGGAATTCCTTGAAGAATTCCACTTTCAGGAGGCTTCGCGGAGAGTCACGGGCCCCCGCAAAAATCGCGTGGTAGCTAACACATAGACTTGGGCGGTGCAACATGCGCGAGTCGTGGGAATCCGCGGCGTCCGCCGCCGGGCTCACGCGCCCTCCTGGTATTGCCGGATCACCGCCAGAAACTCCTGTCCGTAGCGCGCCAGCTTGGCCTCGCCGATCCCATGCACCTCGGCCATCTCAGCCAATGTCGCCGGCTTGCGGTGGACCATGTCGATCAGGCTGCGGTCGGGCAGCACCACATAGGCCGGCACCGCCTGCGCCTTGGCGAGCGCGGAGCGGCGGACCCGCAGCGCGCGGAAAAGGTCCTTGTCGTCCTCCGAATCGCCGAGCGCGGAAGCGGCCGCGGCTTTTCGCGCCGCCTTCTTGCCGGCCGTGACCATGTCCTGGCGCAATTGGATCGTGGCCTTGCCCTTGAGCACGGCGCGGCCCGCGTCGGTGACGCTCCAGCGGCCGAAGTCCGTGATGTCGAGCGACAGGATGCCGCCCGCATAGAGCTGGCGGAAGATCGAGCGCCATTGGGCGCGGCTGTGCTCCTTGCCGACCCCGAAGGTCGGCAGCCGCGCATGGCCGAATTTGGCGATCTGCTCGGTCTCCTCGCCGATCAGCAGGCTGATCAGATGCTCGGATCCGAAGCGCTCGCCGGTGCGCAGGATCGCCGACATCGCCTTCTGGGCCGCGAGCGTGCCGTCGATCACCGCCACGCCGCCCGCGCAGACGTCGCAATTGCCGCATGGCGCGGTGGTCTCGCCGAAATAGCCGAGCAGGGTCTGGCGCCGGCAGCGCGGCGACTCGCACAGCGACACCAGCGCGTTGAGGCGCAGCCGGTCGATCCGCTTCTGCTCGTCGGATGAGGTGCTCTCCTCGATCTGGCGGCGGCGCAGCGCGATGTCGCCGACGCTGTAGAGGGTGAGCGTGTTCGCCGGCAGGCCGTCGCGCCCGGCGCGGCCGATCTCCTGATAGTAGCTTTCGATGTTGCTCGGCATGTTGGCGTGGCAGACGAAGCGCACGTCCGGCTTGTCGATGCCCATGCCGAACGCGATGGTCGCCACCATGACGACGCCGTCCTCCTGCAGGAAGACGTCCTGGTTGCGCGAGCGCTCGGCCGCCTCCATGCCGGCATGATAGGCGAGTGCCTTGACGCCTTCCTGGCGCAGGTACTCGGCGATCTCCTCGGTCCGGCGGCGCGAGCTGCAATAGATGATGCCGCTGTCGCCGGGATGCGCCGCCACGAGCTGCAGGACCTGCCGGCTGCCGGCGCGCGCGCTCATGGCGAGGCGCAGGTTGGGGCGGTCGAAGCCGTGCACGAAGATCTTCGGCGGCTGGTCGAACAGCCGGCTCACGATGTCGGCGCGGGTGGCCGCATCGGCGGTCGCCGTGAAGGCGATGATCTGGACGCCGCCGAGCTCGCGATGCAGCGCCCCCAGGGTCATGTATTCGGGACGGAAATCATGGCCCCATTGCGAGATGCAGTGGGCCTCGTCGACCGCCAAGAGGCCGACCTTGGCGCGGCGCAGGAGCGCGACGGTGTCGGGCTTGGCGAGCCGTTCGGGCGCGATATAGGCGAGGCGCAGCGCGCCGCGCTCGATCTGATCGAGAATGCGCCGGTTCTCGCCGGAATCGTTGGTCGAGTTCAGGCTCGCGGCCGCGACGCCGTAGTCGCGCAGTTGCGCCACCTGGTTGCGCATCAGCGCGATCAGCGGCGAGACCACGACGGTGAGCCCGTCGCGCAGCAAGGCCGGCAGCTGATAGCACAGCGATTTCCCGCTGCCGGTCGGCATGACGGCGAGCACGTCGTTGCCGGCAAGGATCGTCTCGATGATCTCGGCCTGGCCCTCGCGGAAGGAGGCGAATCCGAAGACGCTGCGCAGCAGGTTTTGTGCGGCCACCAGGTCGGCCATGAGGGGACGGGCTTTCGGTTGGAGCGACGGGGCAGCTTAGCAAACGAAGCGCCCGCGCCGGCACGGAAGTCATCCATGCACCTATCCATGTCGAAAACGCATGGCAATGGTTTCATCCGGCCGCCGATTCGCCTATGCGTCGTGTCCCTTTCACCCGTGAGCCGCCGGATGCCGCCCCCTTCCTCTCCCGACCCGTCGCCGGGCGGCCTGTTCCGGCTGTTGTGCCTGCTGTGGCTCGTGGGCGCGGCCGCGCGGATCGCGATCCTGGCGGTCCCGCCGGTCATCCCGCTGATCCATGACGACC
>DATBBS010000627.1:0-5470 GCA_036270895.1 Xanthobacteraceae bacterium | reverse complement strand
ACCGGTGGCGCAGCAGGCCGATGCGGCGCCGGACCCCGCGGCGCCCGCCACCCTCGCCCGCTTCGAGGATCTGATCGCACTTGCGGCCGAGCGGCGCGACCTGCAGACCAAGACCGCGCTCGAGCGCGACCTGCGCCTGGTCCGGTTCGAGCCCGGCCGGCTCGAGATCGCGCTCGAGCCCAATGCCTCCAAGGCCATGATCGGTGATCTCGCGCGCAGGATCAGCCAGTGGACCGGTCAGCGGTGGATGGTGGTGGTGTCGGGCGAGCAAGGCCAGCCCACGATCCGGTCGCAGAACGAGGCGCGCCGAGCCGAGCTCGAGCGCGGCGTGCAGGCCGACCCGTTGGTGAAGGCCGTGCTTGCCCGATTTCCGGGCGCCCAGATCGTGGCGGTGCCCGAAGGCCTGCAGGACGGGCCACCGTCCTCGATCGAGGGCGACGTGCTGCCCCCCGAGCCGCCCATCGATGACGATTCGTCCGTGTTCGCCGAGCACATCCGGCCCGACGAAACCGACGAGGATCCGTGACCACGGCGCGCATCGCCGTCCGAGCAGAAAGGAACACAATGGCGGACATCATGGGCCTGATGAAGCAGGCCGCCGAGCTCAAGACCAAGATGGAAGCGATGCAGGCCGAGCTCGACCGGATCGAGGTCGAGGGCGTGGCGGGCGGCGGGCTGGTGACAGTCCGGCTCAGCGCCAAGGGCGAGATGAAAAGCCTCGCCATCGATGCCACCCTGATGAAGCCCGACGAAAAGGAAATCGTCGAGGATCTGGTGGTCACCGCGCATGCGGATGCCCGCCGCAAGGCGGAGGCCTTGCTGCAGGAAAAAATGCAGGCGCTCACGGGCGGCCTCCCGCTGCCGCCGGGGCTGAAGTTGTTCTGATCACGCAGCCTGATCGATGCCCGCCGTTGCCGGACCCGAAATCGAGCGCCTGATCCAGTTGCTGGCCCGCCTCCCGGGCCTGGGCCCGCGCTCGGCCCGGCGTGCCGCGCTGCACCTCATCAAGAAGCGCGAGCAGCTGATGAGCCCCCTCGCCGCCGCGATCCAGACCGCGATCGACAAGATCGAGGTGTGCCGCACCTGCGGCAATATCGACACCCAGAACCCCTGCACGGTGTGCGTGGATCCGCGCCGCGACCCTTCCGTGATCGTGGTGGTGGCCGACGTCGCCGATCTATGGGCGCTCGAACGCGCGCATGCGATCAACGCGCGCTATCACGTGCTGGGCGGCACGCTCTCGCCGCTGGACGGCGTCGGCCCGCAGGACCTCACCATCGATGCCCTGGTGACGCGCGCGCACGCGTCCGACGTGACTGAGATCATTCTCGCCCTCAATGCGACGGTCGACGGCCAGACCACGGCGCATTACATCACCGATTTGCTCGCCGGCGCGAATGTCTCGGTCACGCGGCTCGCGCACGGCGTGCCGGTCGGCGGCGAGCTCGATTACCTCGACGAGGGCACGCTGTCGGCCGCGATCCGCAGCCGTACGCCCTTCTGAGGCGGCCTCGCTCAGCCGGGGCGCGCGTCGAGCTTGGCGAAATGTCCCCGCCGTTGCAGCCATGCGAGAAGCACAAGGCTCGGGATTCCCGCAGCCGCGCAGATCGCGAAAAACTCCGCCCAGCCGGTTGCCTGCGCGATATAGCCGGCTCCGAGCGACAGATAGGTGCGACCGACCGCCGCGAGCGCGGTCAAGAGCGCGTATTGGGTGGCGGTGTGGAGCGGGTTGTTGCACAGCGCCGAGAGATAGGCGACGAAGATCACCGTCCCGATCGCGCTGGTGAAATTCTCGGCCGTGATCGCGACGGTGAGGGCCGTGATATCGGCGCCGACCGTCGCCTGCCACGAGAATGCGAGATTGGCGAGCGCCTGCAGGACGCCGCCGATCCACAGGCTGGTCGACAGCGGATAGGCGCGCGCCACGAAGCCGCCGGCGAAGCCGCCGAGCAGCGTCGCCGCGAGCCCGACGCCTTTGACGACCGCGGCGTATTCGTCGCGCGAGAACCCGATCTTGATGACGAAGGGGGCCGTCATGGCGCCCGCCAGCGCATCGGTGAACTTGAACAGCACCACGAAAACCAGAACCGCGATGGCGGCATCGCGCGACATGAATTCCGTGAAGGCCGTGAAGGCGGTGCGCGCGACCCGCGCCACCACGTTCTCCCGCGCACGCGCCGCGTGCTCGGCGCTGGCGAGGTCGGACTTCTCCGGCTCGGTCGCGATCAGCGTCGTCACCATTCCGATCACGACGAAACCCGCCATCACAATGTAGCCCGCCGTCCATGCGGCGTTCTTGCCGAAGCCCATCACTTCGAAGCGGGTCACCAGGAACAGCGCCCCGGCGGTGGAGACCAGCATGCCGATGCGATAGGCAGCCACATAGGACGCCATCCCGGCCGCCTGCTCGCTTTCCGGCAGGCTTTCAACCCGAAACGCGTCGATGACGATGTCCTGGGTCGCGGACGCGGTGGCGACCAGGAGCGCCGCCAGCGCCACCAGCCAGGGAGCCGCTGAGGGGTCGCAAAACCCCAGCAGCACAATCGACACGACCAGCAGAAACTGGGAGAGCAGAAGCCAGCCGCGCCGCCTGCCGAGCAGGCGGGCAAGCACCGGCACGTCGAGCGCGTCGACGATGGGCGCCCAGAGGAATTTGATGGTGTAGGGCGTGCCGACCGCGGCGAACAGGCCGATGGTCGTGATGTCGACGCCGCTCTGAGCCATCCAGACCTGGAGGGTGGATCCCGAAAGCGCGAGCGGCAACCCGGCCGAGAAGCCGAGAAACAGGACGATGAGCACGCGCGGCCGCAAATAGACCGCGAGCGCTTCGGACACGGAGGCGCGCGGGCGCGCGGGCGTCGGCGGGATCATTCTCCGGCTTCGAGCCTGCGCTGAACCGGCGCCGCGATCACGTTGCTGCCGCTGCGCGCGCCGTCGGGCGCGCCGACTTTAGCGCCGTCGTCACCATCGAACTCGAGCTCCTCGATCCTGGTGGCGCGCTTTTCGATCTTCTCGGACGAGATCAAGATCTGGCGCAGATCGTCGCCCGTCTGGGTGTGGTGCTGCTGCAGCTTGAGCACACGATCACGCAGGCGGCCGAGATCCTCCATCATGCGGCCGACCTCGGTGCGGATCTGGTCGGCGGCCTCGCGCATGCGCGCGTCCTTGAGGATCTGCTGCATCACCTGGATCGCAAGCATGAGCAGCGAGGGCGAGACGATCACGACGCGTGCCCGATAGGCCTTCTGCACCACGTCGTCGAAACCGTCATGCAGCTCCGCATAGATCGATTCGGAGGGTACGAACATCAGCGCGAGGTCCTGGGTCTCGCCCGGGATCAAATATTTGCCGGCGATGTCCGTCACATGCTTGGCCACGTCCTGACGGATGCGTTGCGCAGCGGTCTTGCGCTCGTCCTCCGACTTGGCGTCGCGCAGCGCGGTGACGGCCTCGAGCGGGAATTTCGCGTCGATCACCATGGGCCGCTTGTCGGGCAGGAAGACCACGCAGTCCGGCCGGGTGTTGTTCGTGAGGGTGTACTGGAACTCGTAGAAGCCCTTGGGCATCCGATCCTGCACGATGGCTTCCATGCTGGCCTGCCCGAACGCGCCGCGCGACTGCTTGTTGGCGAGCACGTCGCGCAGCGAGGTCACGTTCGAGGAGAGCTCAGTCAGGTTCTTCTGGGCGTGATCGATGACGACCAGCCGCTCGTGCAGGTTCTGCAGCCGGTCGACCGTCTGCTGCGTGTTGTTCTCGAGCGAGGCGCCGAGCCGGGTCGACACCGAGTCGAGCCGCTCCGTCAGCACGCGGGCCAGCTCGGCCTGGCGGCCCGTCAGGGCCTCGCCCATGGCCTGCAGGCGGCCGCTCGTCTCGGCCTGCAGCCGCGCCAATTCGCCAAGCCTGCGATCCTCGCCGTCCGCCGAGGGCCGGCGAAACAGCATATAGGCGAGCGCCGCCATGCCGCCCGCCAGCAGGACGACCAGCACCGCCAGAATGAGCAAGATGGTTTCGGTCATGAGACGGTTGTAGCCGATTCGGAGCGCCGACGCGAACGAAGTGGGAACAGTGAATTGTTGACCGTTCCGGATGCACCGATTACATCGCCCGTCATGGCACGGCGCGACATCCTCATCCTCCCCGACAAGCGGTTGCGGCTCGTCTCCAAGCCGGTCGGCAAGATCACGGCCGAGATCAAGACGCTGGTCGAGGACATGTTCGAGACCATGTATGACGCGCCTGGCATCGGACTGGCCGCGATCCAGGTCGGCGTGCCGAAGCGCGTCGTCACCATGGACCTTTCCAAGAAGGAAGGCGAGCCCGAGCCGCGCGTGTTCATCGATCCGGAGATCGTGTGGGCCTCGGACGACCCGTCGGTCTACGAGGAAGGCTGCCTGTCGATCCCGGAGATCCACGAGGACGTGGAGCGCCCCGCCAAGGTGCGGTTCAAGTATCTCGACCTCGACGGCAAGCCCCACGAGGCCGAGGCCGAGGGCTTGTTCGCGACCTGCATCCAGCACGAGGTCGATCACCTCAACGGCGTTCTGTTCATCGACCATATCTCCAAGCTCAAGCGCGACCGCATCGTCAAGAAATTCACCAAGGCGGCGAAGCGGGCCGAAGAGGAGGCTTAAGGGAGCGGCCGGACCGCCCCGCTGGCTGCGCGCCGCATCGGCCAGGCGAAACAAAACAGCCTTTGCGGATCTCGCCTCTGAGCCGATCAACGGCTCGGAGCATCGATCGCCGATCTTCGGCCTCAAAGGACCGCTTCATGCCGCTGCGCCTGATCTTCATGGGGACGCCCGATTTCGCGGTGCCGACGCTGCTCGAGCTCGTGACCCAGGGGCACGACGTGGCCGCGGTCTACACCCGGGCGCCCAAGCCGGCAGGGCGCGGCATGGATCTGGCGCCGAGCCCGGTCGAGCGCGAGGCGAGGCGCTTCGGCCTCGATGTGCACAGCCCGGTGACCCTCAAGACGACGGAGGCGACCGAGCAATTCCGCGCCCATCGGGCCGACGCGGCCGTGGTCGTGGCCTATGGGCTGATCCTGCCGAAACCGATCCTCGATACGCCGCCGCTCGGCTGCTTCAACCTGCATGCCTCGTCGCTGCCGCGCTGGCGCGGCGCTGCGCCGATCAACCGCGCCATCATGGCGGGCGACGCCGCGACCGCCGTGATGGTGATGCGCATGGAGGAGGGCCTCGACACCGGCCCGATCGCGATGGCCGAGCCGGTCGCGATCGGCGCCGATATGACGGCCGTGGAACTGCACGACCAGCTGGCGCGCCTCGGCGCCGACCTGACGGTGCGCGCGCTCGCGGCGCTCGAAAAAGGCGCCCTCGTGCTGACGCCGCAGCGACCGGACGGCGTCACCTATGCGGCCAAGATCGACAAGGCGGAGACCCGGATCGACTGGACCAGGTCCCGGCAGGCCGTGCACGACCACTGCCGCGGCCTCTCGCCGTTTCCGGGC
>DATBBS010000626.1:0-2191 GCA_036270895.1 Xanthobacteraceae bacterium | reverse complement strand
CGTGAGCTCCGGCAATCCGTCCCAGGCGGCGCCGAAATCATAGGGGCCCGACAGCGCGATGCAGGCCTTCACACGCGGCTCGAAGGCGGCCGCGCGCGGCGCGTAATAGCCGCCCAGGCTCACGCCCCACAGGCCGATGCGTGACGAATCGAGGTCGCGCCGCGTCTCGATGAAATCGAACACCGCCTTGACGGCGGTCTCGTAGTTGTGGCGGATCGGAAAATCATCTTCCGCCTCGCCCTGGCCCGGCCCGTCGAAGGCCAGCGTCGCGACGCCGCGCGCCAGGAAGGGCGCCTCGTAGGCGTCGGTCTCCTCCTTGCAGGAGTCGAGGCCGCAGATCATCGCCATGACGGGCGGTTTCGCGACGCCCGTGGGTGTGCGCAGGATGCCGTAGATCGTCTTGCTCTCGAACGGGATCGCGACCCGCTCGCCGGGCGGGTCGAGATGGGGCAGGGCGTCCCGGCGGCACGCGACCGCCTTTTGGTGCGCAGCCCTCGTCTGCGCCCCATCGTGCACGAACAGGAACTTGGCGAAGTGGTAGTAAACGCCCGCGCGCTGCAGGTGCTCGCCGGCGCTGCGATGTTTTCCGTGCGCCAAGGCGTCGCGCCCCATCTGCTCATGGATTGCGGCGCGCGCCGACCAGGCGCGGCACCAGTCGTCCCAGGACGCCAGCGAGGCGGTGACCTCCTCGAAGTCGGTGAGCATGACGCCGTTGGCGACGAGGCGCGGCGCCCAATGGGCGACGGCGGATGTGACGCGTGCATCGGTCATACGTCGGGCTCCAATGTTCTGGCTGGTTGGCGACAGGCGGCGCGCAAGCGGCTTTCGCGCCCCGGCGGCGTCGCCGCAGGACAGGCCGGCTAGCCGCAGGGCGCCAAGGCCATGCCGGCACCCGCCAGCCGGCGGGGGAGGAAAGCATCGCGCGGATCGCCGCGAAAAACGCGGCGATCGGCGACCGCAGCCGTGATGTCGCTACTCCGCGGCCTGTGACGGCACGGCCTTCTTGTGCACCCAGTAGCTCGGGTCCGACTTGGAGCGCTTGAGCGCCTCCTCGGTCTCGAAGCCGGGCGCCATCGAGGCGTCGGTCCCGGCCAGCACCTGGTGGTGCTCGATGTCGAGCGTGCGCAGCCAGCGTTGCTGGCCCATAGTCAGCGCGACGAAATAGCCGATCTCGACCAGCTCCGGCTCGCCAAAATGCTTGTGCAGGCGGGCCCAGAATTTGTCGTCGGTCGGCAGGTCCCAGGTGATGGCTTCCGCGTAGGAGAGGGCGGCCTTCTGCTTGTCGTCATAGCGCGTGGAGGTCTCGAAATTGATCAGATCGCGGTAGTCGTCCTCCACGATGCCGGCCTTGGCGGCCTTCATCGACCGCTGGTTGCCGCAAAACTCGCACAGCACCGAGCGCGACACGTAGATGCGGCACAGCTCCTTGATGCTGTGGTCGGCGACTCCGCGGTGGAAGACGTCGCGCCAGCTGTTCGCGAACGACCAGAACACCGCCGGCACGTGGGCGCGGACCGCCTGGCTCTCGGGTCGCGGCGTGCCCTCGCGGCGGCAGCGGTCGAGTTCGGCGAGCATGTCGGCATCCCGGATCGTGGCCGGGTCGACATAGCTGATGCGAGGCTTCTTCATGGCGTTTCCTCCGGAACTGGCGATCAAAAAACGGTCGTCTTGCTGTTCGCCGCACGTCGTTAATGCGATGTTGCCGGATCATCAATAGCCGATCCGGGCGACCTTCGGGGGCGCGAAATGTCCCACTCTGCCCACCGCGGCCGCTTTGCGGCGCCTGCGCCGCATGCGAACGGCATCGGCCGCGAGATGGTGAATCTCCTTCAAGGTTACGCTTAAGTTTATTCGACTTTGCACATTTCATAAACAATACGCGTTCAGTCAAACTTCAGCATAGCGCCAGAACACGGTAGCTGTTCACCGATTCAATACTGTCAGGGCCGCTATATTGGCCGCGAACGAACTGCGAAATCGCAGCCACAACATCAGGAATGTAGCCCGTGCGCAGCAGCACCATCATCATGATCGCCGTGGCGGCCGTCTTCGGCCTCCTCGCGGTGTTCGTGGCGCAGTCCTGGCTCAATTCCCAGGCCGAGGCGCGCCTGCGCAGCCTCGAGGCTCAGAAGGCGCAGCCGGTGCCGGCGCAGACCATCGTGGTGGCGGGCCGCCAGCTTCGCTTCGGCAA
>DATBBS010000625.1:0-9038 GCA_036270895.1 Xanthobacteraceae bacterium | reverse complement strand
GCGAGCGGGTAGCCGATGAGGAGCAGGATCGCGGTCGAGACGGCGGCGACCTGCAGGCTCTTGAGATAGGACAGCGCGTAGATGTCGTCGGACAGGAGGGTCGCGAAATTGTCGAGCCCGAGCCCGCCGACGAAGTCCTTGATGCCGGCCCAGCCGGCGCCAAGGTCGAGCACCGGCACATAGGGCGGCATGGCGATCGCGGTCTGCGACAGGCTGATCTTGATGACGATCAGAAACGGGACGAGAAAGAAGACCACGAGCCAGAGATACGGCGCCCATAGGATGAGGCGCGCCCCGAAGCCTGCCAACGCGGTCCTGCTCCGATCCATGACGCGCCCTCAGCTTGTCAGCACGGCGCCGGCGTCGGGCGCCCAGCTGAGCCACACCGTATCGTCCCAGCCGATCGGGCGGTCGAGGCGCCGGCTCGCATTGGCGAGCGATGCCGTCATGATCGAACCGTCGTCGAGCCTGACCCGGTAGAGCGACACGTCGCCCAGATAGGCGATGTCGTGGACGCGGCCGGCGACGCAGTTCTCGGCGACGGTTGCGGGCTTGGCCGCGCCGAGGCACAGCTTCTCGGGCCGCAGCGCGATCCACACTTTCTGACCCAGCTTGGGGGCGCCGGCCGCGCCGGCGACGCCGGCCACGTAGCGGCGGCCGCCCGCACCTTCGATCGCGAGCGCGCCCGCATCGGCCGCCACGACGGCGCCCTCGATCAGGTTGACGTCGCCGATGAAGCCCGCGACCCAGCGCGAATTGGGCTGCTCGTAGAGCTCGGGCGGGGTGGCGACCTGGACGAGCCGGCCGCGGTCCATCACGGCGATGCGATGCGCCACCGTCATCGCCTCTTCCTGGTCATGGGTGACGATCACGAAGGTGGTGCCGAGCCGCGCTTGCAATTCCATCAGCTCGAGCTGCGTCTCGGCGCGCAGCTTCTTGTCGAGGGCGGCGAGCGGCTCGTCGAGCAGCAGCACCTTCGGGCGCTTGGCGAGCGAGCGCGCGAGCGCGACGCGCTGGCGCTGACCGCCCGACAGCTGGTGCGGCTTGCGGCCGGACAGGCCATCGAGCTTGACCAGCGCCAGCATCTCGGCGACCCGACCCGCGATCTCCGGGCGCGGCAACCCTTCCTGCCTGAGCCCGAACGCGACGTTGCCGGCGACGGTGAGATGGGGAAACAGCGCATAGCTCTGGAACATCATGTTGACGGGCCGCCGGTAGGGCGGCACGCGGCCGATGTCGTCGTCGCCCAACAGGATGCGGCCCTGGTCGGGCGTCTCGAAGCCGGCCAGCATGCGCAAGAGCGTGGTCTTGCCGCAGCCGGACGGCCCGAGCAGCGCGAAGAATTCGCCCTCGTAGATGCCGAGGCTGAGCCCGTCCACCGCCGCCACGGGGCCGAAGCGCTTGCTCACCTGCTCGAAGCGCACCAGCGGCCGGATGACCGGGTCGGCCCACGGCGCGAAGCCCCGTCTCATGCGTTCCCCACGTTTCGTCACGCCTCCTTGATGGAGAGCGAAACCCAAATGTTCAACCGGATTTTTACCCCGCTTCCGGCCGAACGGGCGCATTGTTATGCTGTCCACAGGGTCTTCCAGCCGAAAGGTCAGGGCATGGATCGTCGCGAATTCGGCAAGCTCTCGCTTGGAACGGTCGCGGCCGCGGCCGGAACATCGCTCGGACCCGCGCAGGCCGAGGCGCCGGTCGCGCGCAGCATCGCCGGGCTGCCGGCCGAACTGCGCGCCCTGATGAACCAAAGCTTCGCCAAATTCTCCGATACGGAATATGCGCGGCGCGAGCGCCTGCTCGGACAGATCATGCAGAAAGCCGATGTCGACCACGTCGTGCTGGTCACCTGGCAGCGCGTCGGCAACGGGACCGAATGGGTCACCGGCTGGCCGGGTTGGGTCGAAGCCATCACCGTCTTCAAGCCGGGCGACCGGATGACGATGTTCGTCGAATACTATAACCACATTCCCCTCGCCCAGCGCATGGCACGCAACTGCGACGTCCATTGGTGCGAGGAACGCGGCATCGCCAAGGCGATCGAGGAGCTCAAGCGGCGCGACGCCAAGCGCGTCGGCGTCATCGGTCCGCTGCTCGTGCCGCGCTACCGCCAGCTCGAGGCCGCCTTCCCGACCGTCGGCCTCGACGGCGAGTTCACCCGCCTGCGCATCTACGAGAAGTCCGAGGAGGAAATAAGCTGGTTCCGCATCGGCTGCGCGCTGTCGGATGCCGCCATGGCGAATCTCGTCAAGGAGGCGCGGCCCGGCATGACCGAGTCGGACCTCGCCGACCTGGTCGAGCGCGGCTATGTGCCGTATGGCGGCTCGCACGTCATTCATTTCATCGGCAGCACCGCGATGGCGGCGCCCGATTGCTACGTGCCGCGCCAGTTTCCGGCGCAGCGCCGGCTGGCGCCGGGCGACGTGGTGTTCTGCGAGCTGTCGTCGGCCTTCTGGGGCTATTCCGGCCAGGTGCTGCGCAGCTTCACGGTCGAGGCCGAGCCCACCCAGCTCTATCGCGATCTGCACGCCACCGCGGAGACAGTCTACAATACGCTCATCAAGGCGATCCGGCCGGGCGCCACCAGCGACGACTTGATCGAAGCCACGGCCGAGGTCGAGAAAAACGGCTTCACGACCTGCGACGACGTCGTGCATGGCTATGGGGGCGGCTATTTCCAGCCGATCATCGGCTCCAAAAGCCGGCCCGCCGCCACCGCTCCGAAGATCGTGCTGCAGGAAAACATGTGCATGGTGGTGCAGCCCAACGTCATCACCCGCGACAAGACCGCCGGCGTGCAGACGGGCGAGATGGTGCGCGTCACCAAGACCGGCTGCGAGAGCCTGCACAACATGCCGCGCGGCCTGCTGCGTGCCGGCGAGGTGGTCTGATCGCCGGCGCCCTCACCCGGCGCTCAGCGTGCGTCGCACCGCGTCCTGCCAGCCCGCCCATTTCCGGGCGCGCAGCCCCGCGTCCATCCTCGGCTTGAAGCGTCGCTCGAGCTGCCAGCTGTCGGCAAACCGCTCGGGCTCGGGGCACACGCCAGCCGCGAATCCGGCCAGATAGGCCGCGCCGAGCGCGGTCGTCTACATCACGACCGGCCGGTCGACCGGTGCGTCGATGATGTCGGCGAGAAACTGCATGGTGGCGTCGCTCGCCGTCATGCCGCCGTCGACGCGCAGCACGGTGCCGTCCGCATCCGGCCAGTCGGCGCGCATGGCGTCGATGAGGTCGCGGGTCTGGTAGCCGACCGACTCCAGGGCGGCGCGCGCGAGCTCGGCCGCGCCGGATTTGCGCGTGAGCCCGAAGATCGCGCCGCGCGCCTGCGCGTCCCACCACGGCGCCCCCAGTCCGACGAAGGCGGGCACCAGGAAAACCTGGTCGTCCGGATCGGCGCCCGCCGCCAGGGCGCCGCTCTCGGGCGCGCTGGCGATGAGCTTGAGGCCGTCGCGCAGCCATTGCACCGCGGCGCCGGCGACGAAGATCGCGCCTTCGAGCGCGTAGGTGCGGCGGCCGCCGAGCTGGTAGGCGATGGTGGTGAGCAGCCGGTTGCGCGACATCACCATCTGGGGCCCGGTATTGAGGAGTGCGAAGCAGCCGGTGCCGTAGGTCGATTTCATCATGCCGGGCGTGAAGCAGCCCTGGCCGACGGTCGCGGCCTGCTGGTCGCCGGCGACGCCGAGAATCCGGATCTGGCCGCCGAACAGATCGGTCGTGCCGAAATCGCCGGCGCAGTCGCGCACCTCGGGCAACAGCGCCAGCGGCACGCGGAACAGGTCGGCGAGCTCCCCGTCCCAGGTCGCGCTGCGGATATCGAGCAGCAGCGTGCGCGCCGCGTTGGTGGCGTCGGTCGCGTGCAGGGGGCGCTCGAGCCCGCCGGTGAGCCGCCACAGCAGGAAGCTGTCGATGGTGCCGAAGGCGAGCCGTCCGGAGAGCGCCGCAGCGCGCGCGCCCGCCACATGATCGAGCAGCCAGGCGATCTTGGTGGCCGAGAAATAGGGATCGAGCAGCAATCCGGTTTTCCGGGTGATATCGGGCTCATGGCCGGCTGCGCGCAGCGCCGCGCAGACATCGGCGGTGCGGCGGTCCTGCCACACGATGGCGTTATGGATCGGCTTGCCGGTCTCGCGGTCCCAGATTACCGTGGTCTCGCGCTGGTTGGTGATCCCGATGGCGGCGATGTCGGGTGCCGTGACGCCGGCCTGCGCCATGGCGGCGCGAACCGTCGCGACCACGGTCGCCCAGATCTCCTCCGGGTCGTGCTCGACCTGCCCGTCGGCCGGAAAATACTGGGTGAATTCCTGCTGGGCGATGGTCAGCGGCGTCAGCGCCGCGTCGAACACGATCGCGCGCGACGACGTGGTGCCCTGGTCGATGGCAATGAGGAAGGTTCTCATGCGGAGGCCTCGGCGAGACGTCGCCGGGCGGCATCATGCCCCAGATCAGCCCACCATGACGAGTTGGGTGCGATCGTGATCCGCCTCGGGCTTGTAGGCGGAGAGCTTGCGGGGCTCGGGGCCGTAATAGCTACCGCGCTGCACCATCGGCCGCGGATGGTTGATGATCGACAACAGGCGCGCCTGCAGGGCCTGGCTCGATATCGGCTTGAGCAGATATTCGTTGATGCCGAGACGCGCGGCCTCGATCACGCGCGAGCGCTCGCCATGGCCGGTGACCATCACGAGGGGCACGTCCGGATAGGGAAAGGACGTGGGCGAGCGCACCGTGCGCACGAAGCCCGGACCATCGAGCCCCGGCATTTCCCAATCGACCAGCACGATGTCGGGCACGGCCGTGCAGATGGCGTCCAGCCCGGCATGGCCGTCGCAGGCCTCCTGGATCTTCTTGACGCCGATCGACATCAGCAGGGCGCGGATCACCTTGCGGGTGTAATGCTCGTCGTCGATGACGAGAATCTTCTTCGAACCCATCAAGTCCGCGGTCTTTGCGTCCATCGCCATCATGGGGCGGCCCGTCGGTCTGGAATGTCAAAAACCCACAATAAGCATAAAAACATATGCGGCTTAAAATGGTGTTCTGCGGCTCGTTAAAATGCGAGCGATCGGGGCGGAGATTCACCAACTGGAAACCATGGAGAAAGGTGAATAGCGGCGGAGGAGGAAGTGGGCCAAGGCGTAGGTCTCAGCCGTCATGCCCGCGCAAGCGGGCATCCAGTCAACACGACGGGCCCAGGTCGTTACTGGATCGCCCGCCGCGCGGGCGATGACACTGCCATTTTCCTACTCGCCATCCCCTACTAGCCACGCCTTCCGACGGCATCCACCATGAAGCGCTCGATCCCGGTCCGCTCTTCCTTCGACACGTAGAGGCCGAGCTTGCTGCGGCGCCACAGCACGTCGTCGGCGGTTTCCGCCCATTCGTGCCGCATCAGGTAGCGGATCTCGGCGCCGGTGAGATCGGGGCCGAAGCGCGGCCCGAGATCCTGCGGGCGCGCGACGCCGTCGAGGACGAGCTTCACACGCGTCCCATAGGCGGCGACCAGCCGGCGGGCATGGCTTTCGGCCAGGAACGGCCAGGCGCGCCGGGTCTCGGCCACCAGACTCCTGGCGCCGCCCGCCGCGAAGTCGCCGCCGGGCAACGGCCGCGTGGCTGTCCAGCGCGGCGCGGCGGGCAAGAACCGCACGAGCTTGGCGAGCGCCGCCTCGGCGAGGCGGCGATAGGTGGTGATCTTGCCGCCATAGACCGTCAGCAGCGGAGCCTCGCGGAGGTGCTGATCGAGGGTGAGCACGTATTCGCGCGTGGTGTCTTTCGCCTCGCGGGCGTCATCGTCATAGAGCGCCCGTATTCCGGCGAAAGCCCAGATCACGTCATCCGGCCCGATCTGCCGGCGGAAATAGCCGTTGATCACCTCGCACAGATAGGCGACCTCGTGCGCCTCGACGGCGGGCGCCGCCGGATCGCCGGCGTAATCCTCGTCGGTGGTGCCGATCAAGGTGAAGTCGGGCCCGAACGGACGCGCGAAGACGAAGCGGCCGTCCGCGGTCGGCAGGATATAGGCGCGGCCGTGATCGAACAGACGTTCGACCAGGATATGGCTGCCCTTGACCAGCCGCACGGGAAGCGGATGGTCGAGCCGGAGCACGGTCTCGGCCACCGCCGCGAGCCACGGTCCGGCCGCATTGACCAGCACCCGGGCGGTCGCGACGTCGCGGCGGCCGCGCGCGTCGAGCATCAGCGTCCACTCATGGGAACGCTCGGCGCGCAGGCAGCGCGTGCGCGTGCGGATGCTCGCCCCGCGCGCCGCGGCGTCGACCGCGGTGAGCACCACGAGGCGGGAATCGTCGACCGTGCAGTCGGAATATTCGAAGCCGGTGCCGAAATGCCGCTTGAGCGGCGCGCCGGCAGCGTCGGTCTTGAAGTCGATGGTTTTCCGGCCCGCGAGCGTCCGCCGCCCGCCCATCCAGTCATAGAGAAAGAGCCCGAGATACAGCATCCAGGCCGGCCGGTCGCCCGCCTCGGCGGGCAACACAAACCGCATCGGGCGCACGAGGTGCGGCGCGATCCGCAGCAGGACCTCGCGCTCGGCGAGCGCCTCGCGCACCAGCCGGAAAGCGCCATGCGCGAGATAGCGCAGGCCGCCATGGATCAGCTTGGTGGAGGCCGACGAGGTTGCGGAGGCGAGATCGTTCTGCTCGACCAGCAGGACCTTGAGGCCGCGTCCGGCGGCATCGCGCGCAATGCCGACGCCGTTGATGCCGCCCCCGATGATGGCGAGATCGAAGTCCGCCATGCTGCTCCTGCCGATTCGCCGTTATGGCGCAGCATGGGGCCGAAGCAGGGCCAGGCTCAAGCCATGACGCAAAAGTCCGGCCGCGCATGGGCGGTCGCTTGAATTCGCAGGCCCGGCGCACAATTACTGACTCGCGTCCTGGACACAGCGCGCACCCGAGGCCGAAACCCTCGCCGATGGAGAGCCGCCATGGCATTGCTGTTTGAGGATCGTCATGTGGTGGTGACCGGGGGCACCGGCGCACTCGGGAGTGCCGTGGTGGCAGCCTTGCTGGAGGCCGGCGCCACCTGCCACGTGCCCTATATCGCCGAGGCCGAGGCGAGCCGGTTTCCCCATCGGGATCACGCCCGCGTCGCGCTGGTCGGGGGCGGCGACCTCGCCGACGAGGAGGCGGTCGATCGCCTGTACGGCAGCGTGCCCAAGCTGTGGGCCTCGATCCATCTCGCCGGCGGCTTTGCGTTCGGCGCGATCGCCGACACGACGGCCGACACCCTCAGGCACCAGCTCGACATGAATTTCACGACCTGCTTCCTTTGCTGCCGCGCCGCCGTGCGCAGCTTCATGCGCCAGGGCGGCGGCGGGCGGATCGTCAACGTGGCGGCACGACCGGCGCTGGAAGGACGGATGGGCGCCAACATGACGGCCTATGCGGCGGGCAAGGCCGCGGTCGCGAACCTCACCATGGGGCTCGCCGAGGAAGTCGCCGCCAAGGATATTCTGGTCAACGCGATCGCGCCCTCCATCCTCGACACGCCGACCAATCGCCGCGACATGCCCAAGGCCGATCACGCCGCCTGGCCGAAGGTCGAGGAGGTGGCGCGCACGATCCTGTGGCTCGCCTCGCCCGACAACAAGGTGACGCGCGGGGCCGTGGTGCCGGTGTACGGGAAGGTGTGAGCAAAACGGGAGGCTGAAGGATCAGTTCGTCATGGCCGGGCATAGCCGTTCGAAGAACGGCGTCGCTTTGCTCGCCTATGTCACGCAAGTCGGATTTATCCGACTTGCGCATTTATTATTGCGGAACTCGGGCAGGCCCGAGCTCCGATGCCATCCACGTCTTTCTGCTCGGCGCATCCGTAAGACGTGGATGCCCGGCCCAAGGCCGGGCATGACGAATCCCGAAAGTCTCACTCCGTCGCCGGCACCAGGTCGCGCGTCGGGCGCGCGAGCTTCTTCACGGAGCTCGATGCGACGATGGTGCGATTGCCCGCATAGGCTTCGTGGTTCTTCTCGATGTCGTCGAGGTCGTAGAGGTAATTCACCATGACGCCGTAGGACTGCGCCAATCCCTTGGGCGAGGGATCGGCCAGCCAATTGATCCGCTCGAGCCGCGCGCCGTTGCCGAGATGGAAACGCGCGACCGGATCGACCGGCGCGCGCGAGCGCGTGCGTGCGGTGAGGAAATAGGTCGCCGCCGCCCGGGTCAGCGGCTCGCGCAGCCGCTCGGCCGCGGCCGGATCCTCCTCCCAGTGCGGCGGGAGACCCGTGAGCGCCGCACGGTCCTCGGCGGCAATCGCCTGCGAATTTTCCTGGGCGAGCTCGCGCTTGAGCCAGGCGGCAAATCCCGGCGCGGGAGAGAGCGTCGCGAAGGTCGCCAGCCGGGGAAATTCGCGCGAGATCTCGGCCGCCACCTGCTTGATCAGGAAGCTGCCGAAGGAGACGCCCGCAAGGCCGCGCTGACAGTTGGAGATCGAATAGAACACCGCCGAATTGGCGCGCTCGATCGGGACGGTCTCGCGGCGGGTCGCCAGGATGGGCGGGATGGCGTCGGCCATCTCGCGGGTGAGCGCAACCTCCACGAAGATCAGCGGCTCGTCGACGAGCGCCGGATGGAAGAAGGCGTAGCAGCGCCGGTCGGGCGGATCGATGCGCGCCCGCAGGTCGGCCCAGTCGCGGATCTCGTGCACGGCCTCGTATTGGATGATCTTCTCGAGAATGATCGCCGGCATCGACCAGTCGATCCGGCGCAGCACCAGGAAGCCGCGGTTGAACCAGGACGAGAACAGGTGCACGAAATCGGCGTCGACCGCCGCGAGGTCGTCGCGGTGATCCATCGCGTCCATGAGCTTCTCGCGCATGCCGACCAGCGCCTTGGTGCCGCCCGGCGCCAGGTTGAGGCGGCGCAACAGCTCCTGCCGGCGCGGCTCGGCGGCGCTGTGCAGCTCGGCCGCGGTGACGTCGGAGGGCGCCTTGCGCCAGGCCTCGACCGCCCGCTCGATGCGCTGGCGGTCGGGACCGAACCGGTGCGCCAGGGCCTCGAAGAAGGCGATGCGCGGCCCGGTGGTCA
>DATBBS010000624.1:0-4334 GCA_036270895.1 Xanthobacteraceae bacterium | reverse complement strand
CATAGGCGGCGAGCGCCGGCTCGCCGCCGTTGTTTTTTTCGCGCCGCCGCAGCCGTCCGCATGGAGGCCTCAAGGCGCGCTTCACCATAACGGAACTCTGATGGCCAACACGAAGTCCGCCAAGAAGGCGACCCGCAAGATCGCTCGCCGCACCGAGATCAACAAGGCACGCCGCTCCCGCATGCGCGGCACGGTGCGCACGGTCGAGGAAGCGATCGCGGGCGGCGACCGGACACAGGCTTTGGCCGCTCTCAAGGCCGCCGAGCCGGAGCTCATGCGCGCTGCTCAGCGCGGCGTGATTCATAAGAAGACCGCCAGCCGCAAGGTTTCGCGCCTGACGGCGCAGATCGGCAAGCTGGGCAAGTAACCGCGCGACGCGCGTCGGTGGCGGCCGCAAACAGCGGCCGGCTTGCTTTTGGCACCATGCCAACCCCTTGATTTAGATCGAGATTAGGCCTGTATCGCCGGTCATTTTTGCGCCGTCGGCGGCTGTTGTTCAAAAGCCACACAGGTGAGGATTCTGAGCACCACGTGCGTTTACCTCTTGCCACGTATTAGCCGCAATATCGCCGCTACGATCGCACCGGGGCGGGTTACCCCTAGTTTTTGGTCATGAAACTGCAATCAAAAACAACGGCTTGAAAGGAAAGCACCAAGCGGGACTTGGAATCTCTGCAATTTCGCCATGAAGTGCCGGGGTCGCCATTTTGCCGAGGCCGGCTTTCGCAAATACCTCCGTTTTGGTCGTAACAGGCGTAAATTAACACGACAATTCAATAGTTTGATGGATCTGTTTTGCAGAACAATCATGCGACTTTCACGACGCGGGACTAACCGGCGTTAACATTTCTCCGTGGGGGCATTGCCAGCCGGCAAGCGGCGTGTATTTTGAAAACCGACCGCGGGGCCACCGGCGGTTCTTCAGTAAAGGGTCTGAATTCGAGCTCATCTTGGATGAGAGTGGGAAGATTTTGTCTTGTGCCACGAAGTCCTCGATATTTCTCAGTCGGTCCGTAAGCGTAAAGGCGTTTGGGTGATCTTTGCGTATTCGGTAGTTCCAACAACCGAAAGCGCGAGGCTGCCCGTAAGTACTTGAAGTCGGTATCCAATTCACCTGACCAGGAAACGCGTCAGCTACTCGAGGGGGCATTCATGACAGGAACGCATTCAAGCGCAGCCACGGCATTCGCCGAAATGTGGGGCTTGCGGCCTGTTGGCTTGGCCATCACGCGTGTCTGCGTGTCGGCCCGCTTGTCCTCATCGATCGGTGCATCTGCAGGGGTTGCGATTACACGGCTTCTGGTCGCGGGCGGGAGGTCCCGCTGTCGACCAGGCACGTAAGGCCGCTGGCGCCCGCTGGCGCCGGCCTTCGCCGGCCTCACCGTCCCCAGCGCGGGACCGAGGTTGGTGAAGCGCTTGTTCGCGCGAGCGGCTGTCGACGGCTGTGTATGTGTGTGACGAGCGGCCGCGTGCTCCAGGCCGCACCCGTTCCCAAGCCCCAAAGAACCGCATCACGCGAGAGAAGACGGCACATGACACATTCTGATCAGGAGCGTTGGCAGCGCGTCAGAGGGCGATTGCGCGCGGAGGTCGGCGAGGACATCTTCACGAGCTGGTTCGCACGGATGGACCTCGAAGCGATCGAGACCGAAACGGTGCGCCAGTCGGTGCCCACCCGTTTCCTCAAGAGCTGGATCCAAGCGCATTACGGCGAGCGCGTGCTGACGTGCTGGCAGGCCGAGGAACCCTCGTTGCGCCGCATCGATATCGCGGTGCGCTCCGCGGTCATCCGCACCAATGCGGCGGCCGTGAAGGCGCCCGAGCCTGTCGCGGCCGCGCGCGAGTGTCGCGACCTCAGGATGGATGCCGCCGAGCCGCGCGGCACCGGAGCGCCGGTCTCGTCGAACCACGAGGCGCTCGGCGGCTCGCCGCTCGATCCGCGCCTCACCTTCGACAGCTTCGTGATCGGCCGCTCGAATACGCTTGCGCACGCGGCCGGAAAGCAGGTGGCGGTCGGCCGGCGGGGCGATCCGGTGATGTTCAACCCGCTCTATATTCATGCCGGCGTGGGCCTGGGGAAAACCCATCTGCTGCAGGCGATCGCCTGGACCGGCAACACTCAGCCCGACCGCAAGGTGCTCTATCTCACCGCGGAGAAATTCATGTACGGCTTCGTCTCGGCGCTCCGCAGCCAGACCGCGATCGCCTTCAAGGAGGCGTTGCGCGGCATCGACGTGCTGGTGATCGACGACCTGCAATTCCTTCAGGGAAAGTCGACGCAGGCCGAATTCTCCCACACCCTCAACTCGCTGATCGACGGCGGCCGCCAGGTCGTGATCGCCGCCGACCGGCCGCCGGCCGACCTCGAAAGCTTCGACGAGCGGGTGCGCTCGCGGCTCGCCGGCGGACTCGTGGTCGAGATGGGGGCGCTCGGGGAGGAATTGCGGCTCGAGATCCTGATGTCCCGGATCGCGGCGGCGCGCGCCCATCATCCCGGCTTCGACGTGCCGGCCCCGGTGCTCGCCTATATCGCGAAGTCCGTGACCCACAACGGCCGCGACCTCGAAGGCGCCCTCAACCGCCTGCTCGCCCACAGCAAGCTCACCGGCCAGCCGGTCACGATGGACCTGGCCGAGCGCGAGATCCGCGATCTGATCCGCCCGCAGGAACCCAAGCGGGTCAAGATCGAGGACATCCAGCGGATCGTCGCGCGCCATTACAATGTAAGCCGCGGCGACCTGTTGTCATCGCGCCGGACCGCCAACGTGGTGCGGCCGCGCCAGGTCGCGATGTATCTCGCCAAGACGCTGACCCTGCGTTCGCTGCCGGAGATCGGCCGGCGGTTCGGCGGCCGCGACCACACCACCGTCCTGCATGCGGTGCGCAAGATCGAAAATCTGGTCGGCAACGATTCGATGCTGGCCGAAGAGATCGAGGCCCTGAAGCGCCAGCTGCAGGAATGACCGATGGGATAAGGATAACCCCCCGGCCCGGCCATTGCCGCCCTTGAATAATCGGCGCGGCCGGGCCACCTTGGTCGTCCGGCGCCGTCTCACCTGGGCCGGGCGTTCCGGCGCGAAACCAAGCTCACCCTCATCCGCACGCCGGAGCTTCCATTTTCGATCGAGCGGGTTCCCGCATGAAGGTCACCGTCGAGCGTGCCGAGCTCTTGAAATCGCTGTCCCACGTCCATCGCGTGGTCGAGCGGCGAAACACCATACCGATTCTCGCCAACGTCCTGATCCGGGCCGAGCGCTCCAAGCTCGCCTTCAAGGCGACCGACCTCGACCTCGAGGTGATCGAGACGGTCAATGCGGAAGTGTCGCCTGGCGGCGTCACCACCGTGCCGGCGCACATGTTCTACGAGATCGTTCGCAAGCTGCCCGAAGGCACGCAGATCGTGCTGGAAGCCTCCGGTGACCGGGCGGTGCTGACGATCCGCGCCGGGCGCTCCCGTTTCACGTTGCAGACCCTGCCGGAAAGCGATTTCCCCGACATCGCGGCCGGCGAGATGACCCACAAGTTCACGCTCGCCGCGGCCGATCTCAAGCGCCTGATCGAGAAGACGCAGTTCGCGATCTCGACCGAGGAGACGCGCTATTACCTCAACGGCATCTATCTGCACACGGCCGGCGCCGGCGGCAACACGCTGCTGCGTGCCGTCGCGACCGATGGCCATCGGCTCGCCCAGGTCGAGCTTCCGGCGCCAACCGGCGCCGAGGGGATGCCGGGCATCATCGTGCCGCGCAAGACCGTGAACGAGGTGCAGCGCCTGGTCGAAGACGTGAACGGAGAGGTCGCGGTCGAGCTCTCGCAGGCCAAGATCCGTTTCACCCTGGGCAGCGTGGTGCTGACCTCCAAGCTGATCGACGGCACCTTCCCGGACTATGGCCGGGTCATTCCGCTCGGCAACGACAAGCAGCTCGAGGTCGACAAGAAGGAGTTCGAGCAGGCGGTCGACCGGGTCTCGACGATCGCGAGCGAGCGCGGCCGTGCCGTCAAGCTCTCGCTCACCAGCGGACGCCTCGTGCTCTCGGTCACCAATCCCGATTCGGGCAGCGCCACCGAGGAGATCGAGGTCACCTACGAGGCCGATCCGATCGATATAGGATTCAACTCGCGCTATCTGCTCGACATCGCGGCGCAGATCGAGGGCGACACCGCGGTGCTCAAGCTGGCCGACCCGGGCTCGCCCACGCTGGTCCAGGACAAGGACGCCAAGGGCGCGCTCTACGTGCTGATGCCGATGCGGGTGTGAGCCGCGATGCGGCACGCAGGGGCACGCACGACGTCTAAGACACAAGGCATGGCGCTTGGGTTCCCCTCCCCCCGCG
>DATBBS010000623.1:0-5024 GCA_036270895.1 Xanthobacteraceae bacterium | reverse complement strand
CCCTGCCGGCGCATCAGATGGACATTCTTGACCTCGACGTAGCAGGCGGGGCGGCCGGGATCCTCCAGCAGCAGGTCGACGCGCGAATTACGGCCGTAGCGCACCTCGCGCCGGGCCGCCGCATAGCCGGCGAGCTCGGGGATCAGCCCGGCCGCCAGCGCTTCCGCGGCGAGCGCGTTGGGATGGCCGGTGTTGACGCCGACGAGTTCGGCGCCGCCGCCGAAATCGACCTCGACCAGCTCCCACGACCAGGCGAGCTTGCGCTTGGGATTGTCGGACTTGGACAGCCACACCTTCGCGCCGGGCGCCGCCAGCCCGGTCATGGCCCCCGGATTGGCGACATGCGCCGTCACGGTCTCGCCGCCCGGCAGCGTCACGTCGGCCAGGAAGCGCTTGTAGCGGCGCACCAGCGTCGCGGGGATCAGGGGCGCGGCAAAGCGCATCAGGCCGCGATCCTTCCCGCGAGCTCGTCGTCGATATGGATTTTCACGATCTCGTCGAACGAGCTTTCGGCCTTGAAGCCGAGCGCGCGGGCGCGGCGCGCCTCGATGCGCTCCGACCAGCCGCCGACGATGCGCATGATCAGCTCGTCGGGCGCGCGGCGGATGCGCGCCGCGACCTTCGGACCGGCCACGCGGGCGAGCGCCTCGATCTGCTCAGCGACCGTGCAGCTGACGCCCGGCATCGACAGGTTGATGCGCGGGCCGAGCTCATCGCGCGTGAGGCCGGCGGCATGGATCAAAAAGCCGACCGCCGCGCGCGGGCTCGCATGGGTGTGGCGCACCGTGTCGGCGACCGGCAGCACCGCCTCCTGGCCGGCGAGCGGCTCGCGGATGATGCCGGAGAAGAAGCCCGACGCCGCCTTGTTGGGCTTGCCCGGCCGCACGCAGATGGTGGGCAGCCGGATGCCGATGCCGTCGAGGAAGCCGCGGCGATGATAGTCGGCGAGCAGCAGCTCGCTGATCGCTTTCTGGGTGCCGTAGGAGGTCAGCGGCGTGAGATGGAAATCGTCCGGGACCGCGGGCGGGAACGGCGCGCCGAAAACCGCCATGGAGGACGAGAAGACGAACTTCGGGTGATAGCCCTCGCTCTTGCGGATCGTTTCGAGCAGCGCGCGCGTGCCGTCGAGATTGACCCGGTAGCCCTTGTCGAAGTCGAGCTCGGCCTCGCCCGACACCACGCCGGCGAGGTGGAAGATGACCTCCGGCCGCGCCGCCACGAGTTTTTCGGTTTCGCCCGGATCGGCGAGATCGCCGACCAAACTGTCGAATGACGGGACCGGGCTGGGACCCTGCTTCAGCGTCTCGCCGGGAAATGGCACGACATCGTGAAGCGACAGCCTGTCGACCGGCTGCCCGTTCAACGCGCCGTCCGCAACCAGCCGCTGGGCCAGCTTGCGCCCGACCATGCCCGCCGCGCCGGTGATGAGGATGTGCAAGGCTTTCCTCCCATTGTGGTTTGCTGGGTATTATAGGACAAGCGGCCGGCGTCCAAGACCGGGCGTGGCGCGCTTTTCGTCATGGCCGGGCTTGTCCCGGCCATCCACGCCTTTGTTCTTGCTGATGCCTCAAGACGTGGATGCCCGCGACATAGGCGAGCGAAGCGACGCCGTTCTTCGAACGGCTATGCGCGGGCATGACGGTTAGATCAAGCCAAACGGTACCTGCCCCCAGTGAGGAGAAGCCGATGAAAGCCCACATGCTGCTCGTCATGATCGCCGCGTTGGCGGCGATGCCCGCGCGGGCCGACGACGCCGCGGCCAGGAAGGAGCTCACGCCCACCGGCAAGCTCAGGGTCGCCATCGCGGTCGGGCCCTCGCCCTCCGCGCTCTACGCCATCAAGGACGGCCAGGGATATCGCGGCGTCACCATCGCGCTCGGCACGGCGCTCGCCCAAAAGCTCGGCGTGCCGCTCGAGTTCGTGCCCTATCTGGCGACCGGCGAGATCCAGGGGTCGGCCGCCTCCGGCGTCTGGGACGTGTCCTTCATGCCGGTCGACGAGGAGCGCAAGAAATTCGTCGACTTCGGCAATGCCTATCACCTGCTGCAAAGCACCTACCTGGTGGCGCCGGATTCGACCATCAAGACGGTCGCGGAGGCCAACCGCGCGGGCGTGCGCATCGCGGGCGCCAAGGATACGGCGACCTTCCGCGCCTCCAACAAGGCCTCGCCCGATGCGACGCATATCTCGCTCGCCGGCGTCGACGCGGCGGTCGACGCCATGCGGGCCGGCCAGGCCGACGCGATCGCGCTCAGCCGCGAATCCCTGACCGGGCTCGCGGCAAAAATCCCCGGCTCGCGCGTGCTCGACGGCGGCTTCCTCAACTCCACCACCGCGGTGGCGGTGCCCAAGGGGCATGCGGAGGCGCTGACGTATGTGAGCGCCTTCGTGGAGGAAGCGAAGGCATCCGGCGCGGTTCGCCGCGCCCTCGACGACATGGGGCTCACGGCCTCGCAGGTCGCGCCCGCCGGGATGAAGCCGTAGGTTCCGCGCCCTCAACCCCCGGCAGTCAATTCGCGCAGGCTCGTGCGCTGCCGGCCGGCGGCATCGAAATTGTCGGGCGCGAGCCAGCGCTCGAAGGCCGCTTTGCGCGCCGGCCAGTCCGCGTCGATGATCGCGAACCAGGCGGTGTCGCGGCTGCGGCCCTTGACGATCATGTGGCTGCGAAAAATGCCCTCGAAGGCGAAACCGAAACGCAACGCCGCGCGGCGCGAGGCGGCATTGAGCGCATCGCATTTCCATTCGTAGCGGCGGTAACGAAGCGTCTCGACGGCATGGCGCGCGAGGAGATATTGCGCTTCCGTTGCGAGCGGCGTGCGCTGCGCCATCGGCGCGAGCACGATATGGCCGACCTCGATCACGCGCATCTCCGGCCGGATCGCCATCAAGGTGGCGAGCCCGACCGGGCCGCGCACCGGATCCACAATGGTGAAATAGAACGGGTCGGCCAGCGCCTGCCGCTCATGCAGCCACGCCAGGAACGCGCTGCGCTCGGCGAAGGGGCCGTAGGCCATGTAGGTCCACACCTGGTCGTGGCCCGCCAGCGCCTCCCACAATGGCTCGCCATGACGGCCGGCATCGAGGCGTTCGACCGAGCCGAACCGTCCGGACAGCGAGACCGCATCCGGGCGGCGCGCCGGCGTCGCATCGACCGCGGGTCCGACCGGACGTTCGGCGTCTGCGTGCGCGCGCCTCACGGCCGCTTGGTCATGTCGTCGCGAAAAAAGGCGTTGAGCTCGGCATGGGGCGCGGCGCCCGCGAAGGCGTCGAAGCGGCCCGGCTCGGCGATCTCCTTGGCGGCCCGCATGACGGCGCCCCAGGCCACCCGCGCGAGCGCGCTGCCCACGCTGATGCGGCGCGCGCCGAGCCCCGCGAGGTCGGCGACCGTGAGGCCGAGCGGGCCCGACATGATGATGTTCACGGGCTTTGGCGCCACCCCCCGAATGACGGCGCCGATCAGCTCGGGCGTGCGCAAGCCGGGCGCATAGAGGCAGTCGGCCCCGGCCGCCGCAAAGGCCTTGAGCCGGCGAATGGTCTCGTCGAGATCGGGCCGCCCCACCAGAAAGCCCTCGGTGCGCGCGGTCAGCAGGACGCCGCCGCCGTCGCGGTCGAGCGCCGCGCGCGCCGCGCGCAGACGGGCGACCGCGAGGTCGAAATCATAGAGGGGGTTCTGCTTGTCGCCCGTCGAATCCTCGATCGACAGTCCGGCGACGCCGGTCGCGGCGCCCAGCGTCACATTGGCGGCGACCTCGTCGGGCGCGTCCGCATAGCCGCCCTCGAAATCGGCATTCACCGGCACGTCGGTCACGCCCACGATCTCGCGCAGATGCGCCAGCATCATGTCGCGCGAGACCGCCGCGTCCGGCAGGCCTTGCGCGAACGCAAAGCCGGCGCTGGTCGACGCCAAGGCCTTGAAGCCGAGATGCTGAAGGTAACGGGCCGAGCCGACGTCCCATGGATTGGGGATCACGAAACATCCCTGCTGGTGGAGGTCGCGAAAGGCGCGGCGCTTGTCGGCAATGGTCGGCATGTGGACAGGTCTCCTGGTGGCTGCGGCGCGCCGGATCGGGCGGATATGCGGAGTTTACGCCGCTTCACACGGCGCGCGACCACGTCGCCGGCCCCGGCGCCCATGAATTTCGCTGATTGATCCATGGCTTGCCGTCGCTCGCCGGCGGTATTTGCTGCATCGCACAACAACGGCTTCCGGGCGAGCTCGTAAAGGGGCATAAAAATCACGTTAAGTTATTGATTAATTTCACAATTTTGTGACGGTTCCTCCGCCGATTGGCTGATGGTGCAGCGCGCGAAGCGGTGTAGATAGCCGGCAAGGCGACGCGATTCGAATGAGGACGACCATGAACACAAAGATCATATTGACCGTGCTCGGCATGGCGGCGCTGGTCGCGACGCCGGCCTTCGCTGCCAAGAAGGTCCACCGCGCCCCCGCGTCTGAGGCCAGCGCCAGCGACGCCGCCATGATGCGGCCGGTCGTGAGCGACGACCGCGTGATCGGCACCGATCCGGATCCGAGCATCCGTTCCGAGCTGGCGCGCGACGCCTCGACCTACAGCAGCACCAACTGACACGCATCACGCGCTGCGGCGCCTGAACGACAAGAGCTCCGGGCATTCCCGGGGCTCTCTTTTTTTGCTCTCCCTGCATTTGATTTTCGGCCGATGATCGGGTGAAGTGCCGGCGGTCCGCCGGGCGCCGCGCGTGCGCAACGGTAAGAAAATTTTGCAGAGGGAGCCAACATGCTTCGCACCATCGCGGGTTTCGATCGCATTGGCGAGGAAAACGCCTTCGCGGTGCTCGCGCGCGCAACCGCGCTGGCGGCGCAGGGCCGCGACGTCATCAACCTCGGCATCGGCCAGCCCGACTTCCGCACGCCCGACCACATCGTCGAGGCGGCCGTGAAGGCGCTGCGCGACGGCCATCACGGCTATACGCCGGCGGTCGGCATCCTGCCGTTGCGCGAGGCGGTGGCGGCCGACCTGCACCGGCGCTTCAAGGTCACGGTC
>DATBBS010000622.1:0-9073 GCA_036270895.1 Xanthobacteraceae bacterium | reverse complement strand
CAGACCCTCTCCGCCGCACCCGGCAACATGTTGGCCATGGACGGGGTGGTGAAATGGCTCGAGCTCAACGGCTTCGTCCGCGCCTCGACGGTGCGCGAGCCCGGCGATTACGCGGTGCGTGGCGGCATCCTCGATCTTTTTCCGCCCGGCATGGCCGAGCCGGTGCGGCTCGATTTTTTCGGCGATACGCTCGAATCGATCCGCTCCTTCGATCCCGAGACCCAGCGGACCACCGACCAGTTGCGCGCCATCGACCTGGTGCCGGTCGCCGAGTTCCAGCTCACCACCGAAACCATCCGCCGCTTTCGTCTCGGCTACGTCGAGGCCTTCGGGGCGCCGTCGGGCGAGGACCTGTTCTACCAGGCGGTGAGCGAAGGCCGCCGCTATCCCGGCATGGAGCATTGGCTGCCGCTGTTTCATCCGCGCCTCGACACGTTGTTCGACTATGTGCCGGGCAGCGTGATTGCGATCGAGCCGCTGGCCGAGGATGCCGCCAGGGAACGGCTCGCCCAGATCGCCGACTATTACGACGCGCGCCGGCAGGCGCTCGAGATGCCGGGCGCCGGGCCGCCCTACCATCCGCTGCCCCCCGGCCGGCTCTATCTGGCCGACACCGAGTGGCATGAACGTCTCGCCGGCGCCGAGCTTGTGCGCATGACGCCCTTTGTGGTCCCGGACAGCAGCGAAAGAGCGATCGAGGCCGACACCCGTCCGGGCCGGAATTTCGCGCCCGAGCGCCTGCAGCCCGAAGGCAACGTCTTCGACGCGGTGCGCCAGCACGTGGAGGCGCTGCAGCAGGCCGGCAAGCGCGTCACCATCGCGCTGTGGAGCGACGGCGCGCGCGACCGCATGAGCCATGTGCTCGCCGACCACAGGATCTTCAACCTCGTGAACGTGGCGAGCTGGCCGGACGCCCAGGCGCGGCCGCGGCCGGAGGTGTCGCTGGCGGTGCTCGGGCTGGAATCCGGCTTCGAGACTTCCGAGGCGGCCGTCATCGCCGAACAGGATATCCTGGGCGATCGCCTGGTGCGGCCGCGCCGGGCCGCCCGGCGGCCGGAAAATTTCATCGCCGAGCTGAGCGCGCTGTCGGCCGGCGACCTGGTGGTCCATGTCGACCACGGTATCGGCCGCTTCATCGGACTGCGGACCATCCTGGCGGCCGGCGCGCCGCACGACTGTCTCGAAATCCATTACGCCGGCAACGACAAGCTCTTCCTACCCGTCGAAAACATCGAGCTCCTGTCGCGCTACGGCTCGGAGGAGACCGCGGTCGATCTCGACCGGCTCGGCGGCGGCGCCTGGCAGGCCCGCAAGTCGCGCATGAAGAAGCGCATCCTCGAGATGGCGGGCGAGCTGATCAAGATCGCGGCCGAGCGCCAGTTGCGCGAGGCGCCGCGGCTCGCGGCCGAGCAGGGCGCCTGTGACGAGTTCTGCGCGGGCTTTCCCTATGACGAGACCGAGGACCAGCTCACCACCATCAATGCGGTGCTCGACGATCTCGCGTCCGGCCGGCCGATGGACCGGCTGGTGTGCGGCGACGTCGGCTTCGGCAAGACCGAAGTCGCGCTGCGCGCCGCCTTCGTCACCGCCATGGCGGGCAAGCAGGTCGCCGTCGTGGTGCCGACGACCTTGCTGGCGCGCCAGCATTTCAAGACCTTCAGCGAACGGTTCCGCAAATTCCCGCTCAAGGTGGCGCATGCGTCGCGGCTGGTGCCGGCGGCCGATCTCGCAAAGACGCGGGCCGGCCTCGCCGACGGCAGCGTCGACATCGTGATCGGCACCCACGCACTCTTGGGCAAGAACATCCGTTTCAAGGATCTCGGCCTGCTGGTGGTCGACGAGGAGCAGCATTTCGGGGTGTCGCACAAGGAGCGGCTCAAGACGCTGCGCACAGAGGTCCACGTCCTCACCCTGACGGCGACACCGATCCCACGCACCCTGCAGCTGGCGCTCACCGGCGTGCGCGAGCTCTCGATCATCGCGTCGCCGCCGGTCGACCGGCTCACGGTGCGCACCTTCGTGTCGCCCTTCGATCCGCTGATCGTGCGCGAGGCGGTGTTGCGCGAACGCTATCGCGGGGGCCAGGCGTTTTACGTCTGTCCGCGCATCGAGGATTTGGCCGAGGCGCGGGCCTTCCTCGACCAGAACATCCCCGAGGCCAAGGTCACGGTGGCGCACGGCCAGATGCCGCCGACCGCGCTCGAGGACGTGATGTCGGCCTTCTACGACGGCAAATACGACGTGCTGCTGTCGACGGCGATCATCGAATCCGGTCTCGATATCCCGACCGCCAATACGCTGATCGTGCATCGCGCCGACCGTTTCGGGCTCGCCCAGCTCTACCAGCTGCGCGGCCGGGTCGGGCGCTCGAAGACGCGCGCCTATGCGCTGTTCACCCTGCCGACGCAACGGCGCATCACGCCGCAGGCGGAGCGCCGCCTCAAGGTGCTGCAATCGCTGGATACCCTGGGGGCGGGCTTTCAGCTCGCCTCGCACGATCTCGACATCCGCGGCGCCGGCAATCTCTTGGGCGAGGAGCAGTCCGGCCACATCAAGGAAGTCGGCTTCGAGCTCTACCAGCAGATGCTGGAGGAAGCGGTCGCGAGCCTCAAGGCCGGCATCGCCGAGCCGGTGGCCGACCGGTGGTCGCCGCAGATCACCATCGGGATGCCGGTGCTCATTCCGGAAGACTATGTGGCCGACCTGTCGGTCCGGCTCGCGCTCTACCGGCGGCTCGCCGACCTCGACGACGAGCGCGACATCGATGGCTTCGCGGCCGAGCTGGTCGACCGCTTCGGGCCGATGCCGGACGAGGTGCGGCACCTGCTCGACACCGTGGTGATCAAGGCGCTGTGCCGGCGCGCCAATGTGGCGAAGATCGAGACCGGCCCGAAGGGCGCGGTGCTGTCCTTCCGCGAGGATCGCTTCGCCAACCCGCAGGGCCTGGTCGCCTATATCCGCGAGCAGGGCGTGGCGGCGCGGGTTCGGCCGGACATGAAGGTCGTGCTGTTCGAGGATTGGGAACGGCCCGAGCAGCGCCTCGCCGGCGCTGCCGCGATCCTGCGCGACCTGGTCGGGATCGCGGAGCGCGCCAAGGCGGCGTGAACTGCCGGCGCCCTCAGTCGCTGCTCGCCGCCAGCGCGGCCGCCACCCCGCCGCCGGTATTGCGCAGCGCCAGCGGCTGCTCGTCGAGCATGGCCTGGACGGATTTGCGCGCGGCTTCCTCGTTGACGTGATGATGCACGAGAAGATCGCGGGTCTCCGACAGGATCAGGTCGACGTCCTGCAGTTTCTTGAGCCGCTTGAACCTGTCTTCCTGGCTCAATCCCATGCTCTCGCCGACCAGCTCGAGCAGATTGAGGATGCGGAACGGAAAATCGCGCTCATGCGCGCACAGCTCACGGTGATCCGGGTGGTAGACCGCGACCAGCGCGTCGACCCCGGCGTCACGCGCGGCGTTGAGCTCGTCGAGCTGGAGCTGGCGTTTGTAGTCGGGCAGGGCGCGCAGCGCGTTGCTCATCAGACCGACCGCCGGCTGGTTCAAATCGACGATCTCGATGCCCGGAATGGTGCGCAGGATGTCGGCACCCGCCTCCATGACGCCGGGAACGCCGGGATGGCGGTGGAGCGCCACCCGCATGTCGACGCGCCGGCGCAGCAGCGGACGCAGATCGTCGAGCCGCGCGGCCAGAAAGCGCATGAAGGGCGTCATCTCGAACGGCCGGCTGCCGGCGCGTTCGCTGATGCGGTCATGCGCCGGCAAGGTGAATTCGGTGAATTGGACGTGGCAACTGGCGCACCATGACAGCACCTGACCGTTCTTGGCGCTGGCGAGCTTGCTCAGGGTGTTCTGCGCCAAGCTCCCCGAAGCCTCGACGTCGCCGGTGCGCAGCTGGATGACGCCGCAGCAATGCGACGGTCCCCCCATCACCCGGTAGGTCACGCCGAGCGCATCCATGATGTCGAGCGCCAGCAAGGCGATATGCGGCGTCTTGAGGACGTTGCAGCCGGTATAGAAGACGAAATCCGGCTTTTCGGGCCCCTCGGTGTTGCCGAGGCGGCGGCTCGTATCGGTACGCTGGCCGAGCCGCTCCAGCGTCTCGCTCGTGAGCTGCATGCGCGACAATACGCTCACGTCCTGGCTGAGCTTGCGGAAATCGGTGACTCCCTGGCGGCGGCGCGCCGGCGGCTCGTTCTTTTCCTTGGCCAGGGCGACGCGGGCCATCGCCAGCAGGAAACGCGGGTTGACGCCGTCGTCGCAGGCTTTGATGCATTCGCCGCTGAGCACGCAGGAGGTGGCCCATTTGCGGGCGGCTTCGGGACCTTCGCCGGTGCGCAGGATGTCGAGCACGCCGGTGATGACGGCCTGCGGCGAGTCGGTCACGCCGGCGGCGCCGGTGATCGGGCATACCTCGACGCATTTGCCGCAGCGCGTGCAGGAATCGACCATCTGGTCGACACGGGCGTTCAGGGCGGATTCATAGGTCATGCTCATGCGGCGGCATGCTAGCAGCAATGCCGGACTCGAACCACAGACCGCCGCGCTGGAACTGATGCCGCGCTCCCGGTATATGGCGGGGTCCAGGATCCGCAGGCGCAGGGGACGCGAGTGACCGCCGAATTTGCACGCAACGTCAGTCCGGAAGTCGAGATCGTGCTGCATCCGATCCCCACGCCCGACGCCAAGCCTTACATCATCACGGTCGGCCCGGACGGCCTGTTGTGGTTCTGCGAGAGCGGCACCGCCAAGATCGGGCGGCTCGATCCCGACAGCGGCGCCTTCACCGAATTTCCGACGCCGACACCGAATAGCCGGCCGATCGGGATCATCGCGGGACCCGACGGGAATCTGTGGTTCTGCGAGAATGCCGCCAACCAGATCGGACGCATCACGCCGCGCGGCGCCATCACCGAATTTGCGTTGCCGACGCCGGCCGCGGGCCCCGATGGCATCATGTCGGGACCCGACGGAAACCTGTGGTTCTCCGAAGCCCATGTGAGCCGGATCGGCCGGATTACCCCGGCCGGCGCGGTGACGGAGTTTTCCGACGGGCTCACCCCTGGTTGCCGGCCGCTGTCGATCGTGGTGCGGGACGGCGACCTGTGGTTCAGCGAATACGCGGCGGGCCAGATCGGGCGCATCACGGTCTCCGGCCAGGTCAGCGAATACCCGGTTCCGACACAAAACAGCGAGCCGCGCGCCATGGCGGCGCATCCCGACGGCAACGTCTGGTTCGTGCAGACCCAGGCGAACGGCCTCGGTCGCATCGATCGCCAGGGCAACGTCACGGAGTTTCCGGTGCAAACGCCGGACGCGTCGCTGCGCGGGGTCGCTGTCGCGGCCGACGGCGACCTGTGGTTCACCGAAAATTTCGCCAACAAGATCGGGCGGATGTCGTCCGACGGACGCCTGATCGGCGAATATACGATCCCGGGAGCGAATTGCGGCGCCCGCGCCATCGTGGCGGCGCCCGACGGGCGGCTGTTTTTTTCGGCGCATGACGCCGGCGCGATCGGTGAGGTCATCCCCAGACGGCGATGAAGCGCTGAGACAAATTCGTTACGGCACTCCGGGAGAGCAGGCATGCAGGTCGAACAGGTCACCTACGGGCTCGCGGGAAAAAAATACGATGGCGCCCTCGTCTATGACGAGACGATCACGCGTCCGCGTCCCGCGCTGCTCATGTGCCCCAACTGGATGGGCGTGCGACAGCAGGCGTTCGATCGGGCGGCCTTGCTGGCGCAGGATCGTTACGTCGTCTTCGTGGCCGACATGTATGGAGAAGGCCTCCGGCCGAAGGATTTTGCCGAGGCCGCCGCGCTCGCCAACCCGTTGCGCGACGATCCGGCGGAATCACGCCGGCGCGTGCGTGCCGCCTACGACACGTTCGTCCGGCTCGGCAAGCAGCGCGGGCTGATCGATGACCGGCGGGCGGCGATCGGATTCTGCTTCGGCGGCGGCAACGTGCTCGAATTGGCGCGCGACGGTGCCGACCTGAAGGCCGTGGTGGCGATCCACAGCGATCTCAAGACCAAGGCGCCGGCCCGCCCCGGCGACATCAAGGCGGCGTTGCTGGTCATCCATGGCACGCTCGATCCGGTGGTCCCGAAGGCCGACCGGGACGAATTCGAGGCCGAGATGGATGCGGCCGGCGCAAAATGGCAGATGCTGCTGTTCAGCGGCATGCTGCATGCCTATACGGATGAGGACTCGAAGATGGCAGGGGTCGCGATTTACGACGAGCCCGCGACGCGGCAAACCTACGCCCTGACGCACGCCTTCATGGCGGACGCATTCGCGGGCCGCCTGTGAGTCGGGACTCGCGCTTGGCGACCACCCCACCCCATATTGGTGGGGGCCAATTGTGATTGAACCGCAGGTGCGGGTGCCGCGACTGATGTCTAATGGGTATCGCAGCGCCAATATTCTCGCGGTGGTGAAGGGAAATTCGAACGTGCGGACCAGGATCGCAGGGTTTTTGCTCGCCGGAATAGCGGCTGTCGCCATCGCGGCGGCCCCCAGCCATTCCTACGGACAATCGCACCGCCACAAGGCCGCCGCGCGGGAGTCCGGAACCCCGTTACCCAAGCAAAAGCCAAGCGAAAACAGAAAGGCGGACAGCAAGCAACCGGCGAGCAAGCAGCCCGCCAAGCTGGAACGCCCTGAATTCAGCGCGGCCGAACAGGCGGCGGCTCAGATTCCCGACATGCCGGACGCGCGTTTTTGGGCGGATTCGACCGCGGACTTCGAGCGGGTGCTGCCGCCGCAGGAAGGACCTTGGCTGATCCTGTCCACCGGAGGCGAGGAGGGCGCCTATGGGGCGGGCTTCCTCAAGGGCTGGACGGAGTCGGGCACCCGTCCGCAATTCGCCGCCGTCACGGGCGTGAGCACCGGCGCCTTGATGGCGGTCTACGCCTTCGCGGGCCCCAAATATGATGAAGAGCTCCACACCGGCTACACCACGGTCACGGCCAGCGACATTTTCGAGGTCGGCGCGACGCCCGAAAGCCTGACCGATACATGGCCGCTCGGCCAGCTGATCAGCAAGCGCGTGACCCCCGAGCTGCTCGCCGACGTTGCGGCGGAATATCGCAAGGGGCGCCGGTTGTTCGTCATGACGACAAATCTCGACGCCGGCCGCACGGTGGTCTGGGACATGGGAACGATCGCGGCCCATGGCGGCGAATCGGCGCTCAAGTTGTTTCGTCAGATCCTGCTGGCGTCGGCCAGCGTTCCGGGTGTGTTCCCGCCGGTCTACATCAAGGTCGAGGCCAACGGACGCCAGTTCGAAGAGATGCATGCGGACGGCGGCGTCAACGGGCCGCTGTTTTTCGGCCCCGAGTCCTACCTGCTGCCGGGATCGCCGAAGCGGCTGCCGGCGACCAGCCTCTACGTCATCGTCAACGGCAGGCTGACCCCCGACTTCTATATGCCGCAACGTAATACGGCGGCGATCCTCGGCCGCTCGATCACCCTGGCGCTCAAGACCGGGGCGCGGCTGGAGCTGGTTTTGGCCGGCGCGGCCGCCCGGCGGGCAGGCATTCCATTCAACCTGACCTATGTCGACAGTGGATTCGAACAGGTCGGGCGAGGGCTGTTCGATCCCGCCTATATGAATGCGCTCTACGATTACGGGCTCTCGCAGGCGCGTGGCGAGAACCGGTTCCATCCGAACGCGCAAGCGGGCGGGAATCCGTCGCCGACGGCGAGCGGAGGATTGTCCGGTGAGTCGGTACCCAAATAACCATTTCGACGTGTGGTGCGACTTTCGCGTGACAGGTTGCAAGTATTTGGGTCTATGTGAGCGCGTGCGGGCTGGCCCGATGATGCGATCGTGCTAGCGTTGAGGCTGGCTGCGGCAGGGTGACCGCGGTTTCCGGGGGCGTGGGTATGCTGGCGGACTCGTTGCTGGTGTGGGTTGCAAATTTCTGCGTTGCAGCGGGAACGATCGGCTGTGTCTATACGCTCATCGCGGCGGCCCTCGTGCTTCGGTTTGCTCAGCGGGTGGGACAGGCGGGCGACGCGCAACCGTCGGTCACCATTCTAAAGCCGCTCTGTGGCCCTGAGCCGGGCTTGTTCGGCCGGCTTCTGGGTTTCGGTCACCAGCACTACGATGGCCCGGTGCAGATCGTGTTCGGTTCGCAGGACCGTTCCGATCCTGCGATCCCGATCGTCAAGCAGATGCAGGCGGCATGTGCCGACCTGCCTGTCGATCTGTCGGTCGACCCGCGCGCCTACGGGACCAATCGCAAGGTCTCGAACCTGATCAACATGGCGGCGCTCGCGCGCCACGAGGTCATCGTGCTCTCCGACAGCGACATCGAGGTGGGGCCGACCTATCTCGCCGACGTCGTCGCGGAGCTGCACAAGCCGGGGGTCGGGGCGGTCACCTGCCTTTATCACGGCGTGACCGGCGGCGGACTCTGGTCGCGCCTCTCGGCGATGTCGATCAACACCTACTTCCTGCCCAATGTCGTGCTGGCGCGCAGCATCGGGCTTGCGCAGCCCTGCTTCGGCGCCACCATCGCGTTGCGGAGCGAGACGCTGAACGAGATCGGGGGCTTCCACGCCTTCGCGGATTGTCTCGCGGACGATTATGCGGTGGGCGAGGCGGTGCGGGTGGCCGGCTACGATGTGGCGATCCCGTCCTTCTCGGTCGGGCATGTCTGCTTCGAGCGGACCGCGGCCGAGCTGCTGCGCCACCAGATGCGCCAGTCGCGCACGATCCGCAGCATCGATCCGGTCGGCTATGCGGGCGCAATCATTACCCATCCCTTCCCGCTCGCCCTTCTCGGGGCGCTGCTGGGCAGCCCGGCCGGCCTGCTGGTCGCGGCGCTCGCCGTCGTGTGCCGCACGGCGCTCACCCTGGCGGTCGAACGCGCCTTCGGCTTGCCACGTCATCAATACTGGCTCATCCCGTTCCGCGACCTGATGGCCTTCACCACATTTGTGTCGGGTTTCTTCGGCACCAGCGTGAGTTGGCGAGGCAGCCGCTACCGCGTGCTGTCCGACGGCACGGTCGTGCAGAAATCCAACTGAGGCTCCCATGCGGACACTGTTCCTTCAGGCCCC
>DATBBS010000621.1:0-1725 GCA_036270895.1 Xanthobacteraceae bacterium | reverse complement strand
GCGCCGCTGATCGCCGCCGGCTGCATCATGATGCGCAAGTGCCACCTCAACACCTGCCCGGTCGGCGTCGCCACCCAGGATCCGGTGCTGCGCAAGCGCTTCAAGGGCCAGCCCGAGCACGTCATCAATTTCTTCTTCTTCGTCGCCGAGGAGGTCCGCGAGCTGATGGCGGAGCTCGGCTACCGCACCTTCGACGAGATGATCGGCCAGATGCAGATGCTCGATCAGCGCGCCATGGTGGCGCACTGGAAGGCCAAGGGCCTCGACTTCTCGCGTCTGTTCACCAAGCCGGAGGCGCCGGCGGGCGTGCACATCTTCCGGTGCGAGGCGCAGGACCACAAGATCCACAAGATCCTCGACCGCCGGCTGATCGCCGACTCGCAGGCGGCGCTCGACCGCGGCGCGCCGGTGCGGATCGTCACCACGATCAAGAACACCGACCGCGCGGCCGGCGCGATGCTCTCGGGCGAGATCGCCAAGCGCTACGGCCATACCGGCCTGCCCGAGGACACCATCCACGTGAAGCTGACCGGCATCGCCGGCCAGAGTTTCGGCGCCTGGCTGGCGCGCGGCGTCACGCTCGAGCTCGAAGGCGAAGGCAACGACTATGTGGGCAAGGGATTGTCGGGCGGGCGCATCATCGTGCGGCCGCCGGCCGACAGCGGGATCACGCCCGAGGAGTCGATCATCGTCGGCAATACCGTGCTGTACGGCGCGATCTCGGGCGAATGCTATTTCCGCGGCATCGCGGGCGAGCGCTTCGCGGTGCGCAATTCCGGCGCCATCGCGGTGGTCGAGGGCGCCGGCGACCACTGCTGCGAATACATGACCGGCGGCGTCGTGGTGGTGCTCGGGCCGACAGGGCGCAACTTCGCGGCCGGCATGTCGGGCGGCATCGCCTATGTGATCGACGAGGACGGCAGTTTCGCGAGCCGCTGCAACCTCGCCATGGTCGAGCTCGAGCCGGTGCCGGAAGAAGAGGAGATCAACGCGCGCCAGTATGGCCACGCCGCCGATCTCGAGACCCATGGCCGGATCGACGTCCTGGCCGACATGACGCGTTACGACGCCGCGCGCCTGCACCTGCTGATTTCCCGGCATGCGCGCTTCGCCGGATCGCGCCGCGCGGCGGACATCCTGAAGCACTGGGACGCGTATCTGCCGAAATTCCGCAAGGTGATGCCGGTGGAATACCGCCGCGCGCTCGCCGATCTCGCCAAGGACAAGGCGGCCGCGATGCAGGCCGCCGAGTAGGGCGCGACAATATCAGTGCGATGGTGGTCGAAACGCCGTCCGAGAACGGCGCCTATCGGGCGCGGACATGTAACCAGGGCTTAGGGTCAGTGGGCAAGATTACCGGCTTCCTCGAATTCGATCGCAACGACCGCGACTATGCGCCGGTCGAAGAGCGCGTGCGCCACTGGCATGAGTTCGTCCTGCCTCTGCCCGAGACGGAGACCCGCGAGCAGGCGGCGCGCTGCATGAATTGCGGCATTCCCTATTGTCACACCGGCTGCCCGGTCAACAACCAGATTCCCGACTGGAACGACCTGGTCTATGCGGGCGACTGGAAGACGGCGGCGCGCAATCTCCATTCGACCAACAATTTTCCGGAAGTCACCGGCCGGGTCTGTCCGGCGCCGTGCGAAGCCGCCTGCACGCTCAACCTCGACGACAATCCGGTCACCATCAAGACGATCGAATGCGCGATCGCCGACAAGGCCT
>DATBBS010000620.1:0-7260 GCA_036270895.1 Xanthobacteraceae bacterium | reverse complement strand
CGATCGGCGAAAACCTGCGGCTGCTCGAGATGGGGGAAGTGGCCGGCCTTGTCGATCAGCTCGAAGCGCGCGCCCGGAATGGCGGCGCAGTAGGCGCGTCCATAAGCCTCCGTCAGGATGCGGTCATGCGTCCCCCACAGGAACAGGGTGGGGACCCGGATGCGGTGCAGCCGGCCCTTGAGCTTGGGGTCGTGCATGTAGGGCTGCCAGCCGTAGCGCCCGAGCGCCTCGCGGTTGCGCGCGACGGCGGTCACGGCGGCGACCGGCATGGATTTGTAGTCGCGCGCCGCGATTTTCGGATCGAAATAGGCGAGCTCGTTGAGCTGCGGATCGGTGAGCGCGAAGATGTCGACGATGTCGCGGGTCTCGCGGTCGCCGACCTTGATTCCGACCGCGTCCGCCATCACGAGGCGCGCGACCCGTGCGGTCGACTTCACCGCGATCGCGGCCGCGATCCAGGCGCCGAACGACACGCCGACCACGATCGCGTCGCGCAGGTCGAGCTGATCCATGAGGTCGAGATAGAAGTAGGAGAGGTCGTCGACCGTGGTCAGGTGCCTGGGCGCCTCGGAGGCGCCGAAGCCCGGATGCGACGGAGCGAGAAGGCGGCCGCCTGCGGCCAGCCGGTCGAGCACCGGGGCGCCCGCATCGATGCCGATGCCGGGATGCAGAAACAAGAGCGGCCGTCCGCTTCCGCGTTCGATCATCTCGACGCGGATGCCGTCGACCGTGATCGTGGACGGCATTGCTGCCGCCGGCCCGCCCGCCTTACTTGCAGCAATTGGCATTTCCACCTCGGTCTGTTATACTATGTGAAATTCATTTTATTTTATCGAACATGCGGGAAGCCGACAAGTGAAAAGGATTTCGCCGCGCCCGGCGCTCGGCCGCCGGCGTTTTCTTTCCGCGGCGCCCGCGCCGGCGGAGGCCGCGCCCCTGGGCCGCTACCGCAACCAGGCGGCGCAGCGGGTGCTCGCGGTGCTCTCCTGTTTCTGCGGCGCCGAGCGCAGCCTCGGCGTGACCGAGCTGGCGCAGCGGCTCGGCATGAACAAGAACATGGTGCACCGGGCCCTGACCACGCTCGCGGCCGACGGCTATGTGGTGCGCGACCCCGGCGGCGCGCGCTATCAGCTGGGCTACCGGGTGCTGGTGCTGCGCGGCGACGCCGACGAGTTCGACATCCGCGCGCTGTGCCGCCCGGCGCTCGAGGAGCTGCATGGGCTCACCGGGGAGAGCGTGTTCCTGTCGATCATCGTCGGGCGCACCCGGGTCAATGTCGACTGGATCGAGGCGCGCGGCCGGCGGGTGAGCGCGAGCCAGCGCGGCCGCTCGGTCCCGCTTCACTGCACCACCATGTCGCGCGCGCTCCTGGCCTATCTCGACGACCGCGAGATCGCGGACTACCTCGCCAGCGCCGCCCCGCTCACCCGCTACGATGCGATCTTTCCGGAGACCGCGAACGCCACCGCGCAGGACGTGTGGCGCGATATCGCGGCCATGCGCCGCGACGGATTCATCACCTGGCGCAATCCGCAGCAATACGGCGCCAATTACATCGCCTTCCCGGTGCTCGACGCGAGCGATCGCCCGCACGCCCTGATCACCGTCGGCGGTCCGCTCGAGCGCTTCGGGCCGCAGCGCATCGCCGAGCTGATGCCGCGGATGCGCGCCGTCCTGGAGCCCTTGCAGCAGCATTGCCGCCACGTTGCGGCCGCGCCCGTCATCATCGAGGGAAGCTGAATCCAGGTGGAGGAAAACGGAATGGAGGAAAACGCATGAGCAGCTCGACCCGCCGCGCGTTGCGTATTCTCGAGACGGTGGGCGCCGCCGAGCGTCCGCTCGGCACGACCGAGGTCGGCCGCGCGCTCGGGATCTCGGCCGGCACGGTCTTTCGCGGCCTCGATGCGCTCGAGCGCGCCGGCTATGTGGGGCGCTTCCAGTCGTCGGCAAAATTCGTGCTCGGCAAGACGGTGGGGACGCTGCGGCAGAATCTGTTCGCCCGCTTTGCGATCCGCGACATCTGCATGCCCTATCTGCGCCAGCTCGCCTTCGCGAGCGGCGAGACCGCCTCGCTCACGGTGCGGCTGGGATGGTATGGCGTGCGCATCGCCGCCGCGCCCGGCACCAACGAGGTCACGAGCTCGCCGCCGCTCGGCGCCGTGCGCCTCTTGGGCGAGGGCTGCGCGTCGCACGCCATCCTGGCGGCGCTCGCGCCTGGCGCCGCCGCGGATTACGCGGCCTGGGGGCGCCGGCACAAGAAGCCCATGCCCGACCCGAGGACCCTCGAGCGCGCGCTCGTCGAAATCCGCCGCCGCGGATTTGCCACCGAGGAGACCGCCTTCGCGCGCGGGCGCGCCGCCCTGGCGTTCGGGCTCAGGGGCGGCAGCGCGGCGATCGCGATCGAAGGACCGGTGCTCGATCTCGCGCGACCGGACACGCATGAGGACCTCCCGCACTGGCGCGAGATCGTCCAATCGGTCGAGCGCCTGGTGCAGGCGCGGCCCGCCTTGTTCGCCGGGCCGTTCGACCATCTCGATCCGGACGACATCGTGCTGCCGTAAGCGGCCCGCGCCGGCGCCGTGCCGTCATTGGGAGCGAAGCGAAGCAATCTCTGCCTCCGATTCATGCGTCTGTGGTTGAGATTGCTTCGCTGCGCCCGCAATGACAGGTCTGCCGATGGCTCATGCGCCTGCGGTTGCGACTGCTTCGCTTTGCTCGCAATGACCGATCCGCCCCCGATTCATGCGCCTGCGGTCGAGATTGCTTCGCTTCGCTCGCAATGACAGAGTGTCGGCTATCTCGAGTCTTGCGAAACCTCAACTCACACGATGGAACAAAATGACAGGCTCGCCCGAGCATGACCTTCGTTCCGCCTTGACCTATGCGACCCATGACGGCGTCGCGCTGCAGGGCGATCTTTATCTGCCGAAAGGCGCCGGGCCTTTTCCGGCGCTCGTCGCGGTTCATGGCGGCGGCTGGCAGCAGGGCGCGCGCAGCGCATTCCAGTATTGGGGTCCTTATCTGGCGGCGCGCGGTTACGGGTTGTTCGCGATCAGCTACCGGCTGGCCAAGAAGGGCCAGAAGACGTTTCCGCAGGCGGTTCACGACGTGGTGGCGGGCGTGCAATTCCTGCGCGCCAACGCGGCCGAGCACCGGATCGACCCGAACCGTCTCGGCCTGTTCGGCGCCTCCGCGGGCGGGCACCTGGCGGCGCTGGCGGCGCTCGGCGCGAATGCGGGCGCCTTCGTCGACGGCTATCCGGGCGACGCGCAACACAAGGCGAGCGCCAAGGTGAAGGCGCTGGTCGGCGTCTACGGGGTCTACGACCTGATGGAGATGTGGGAGCGATACCGCGCCGACAGCCCGCGCGACAACAATATCGAGAATTTTCTGGGATGCTCCCCGATGGAGGATCGCCGCATCTATTTCGACGCGACGCCGATCAACTACGCGACCTATGCCAACAACCAGATCGCGGTGCTCTTGAGTTGCGGGACCGAGGACGATTTGGTGGATCGCCGCGGAAACACGGACGCCTTCCTGCGCGCCCTCAAGCAGGCCGGTTTTTTCACGCGCACCTGCTACGTGCCGGGCGCCGGCCATTACTGGGCGAGCGACCCGATCGACGAGCCCGGAAGCTACTCCGCGGTGCTGGCGCCGCGCCTGATGCGCTTCCTCGCCGAGAAGCTCTGATCGCCGCGCGCCTGCTTGCGCCGTCCCGGCGCACGGACTATCCACAATGGGATCGTCGCGACGAGATCCGGTATTTCGCGATACGAAAAGGACGCATCGGTCGTCCGGTGCCAGTGAGAATGTCACGATGACCAAGAACATGCTCGACGGCGGCCAGGTCATCGTCGACTATCTCATTCGCGAACGCGTGCCCTATGTGTTCGGGTTGTGCGGGCACGGCAACATCCAGCTCATCGATGCGCTCTACGAGCGCTCGGCCGACCTCAAGACCATCTCGGTCCATCACGAGACCGTGGCCGGCTTCATGGCGGACGTGTTCTATCGCGTGTCGGGACAGCCGACCGCGACCTTCACGTCCTGCGGTCCGGGCTCGGCCAACCTGCCGATCGCGCTCGGCAACTCCTTTCTCGATTCGGTGCCGTTTCTCGCCATCACCGGCAACATTCCCACCAGCCAGTTCAACCGCGGCGCGTTCCAGGAGCTCTACCGCCATTACCAGGCGGACTTTCCCTCGACGGTGCGCGCCTATTGCAAGCGCGTCTTTCAGCCCACCCGCGGCGAGATGGTCCCGCTCGCGATCCGCCAGGCCTGGAAGACCATGGTGACCGGACGGCCCGGTCCTGTGGTGCTCGACGTGCCGTTCGATGTCTTCAAGGAGGCGGCCGCCGAGGAGACGCCGAAGCCTGAGGAATGGAACGCCAACATCTCGTGCCGCTGCGGCGCCGATCCGGAAGGCGTCGTCAAGGCGGTCGACATGCTGCTCGCCGCCGAGCGCCCGGTGATCCTGATCGGGCAGGGCGTCAAATACGGCGGCGCCGCCGCCGACCTGCTGCAACTGGCCGAGCGGCTCCAGATTCCCGTGGCGAGCTCGTCGAGCGGTCTCGGCGGCATCGACACGGAGCATCCGCTGTCCGTCGGCCTCGTTGCGCGCAACGGCGCCTATTCGGCCAATCATGCGACGCGCCAGGCCGACGTGCTGCTGGCGCTCGGCGTGCGCTTCGACGATCGCACCTCGAGCTCGTGGCTGCCCGGCTATTCCTTCAACATCCCGCCGACGAAGCTGATCCATGTCGATATCGATCCCGACGAGATCGCGCGCAATTATCCGGTGGCGCTCGGCCTGATGGCGGACGTGCGCACCTTCCTGCGCCAGGTGCTGGCCGAGCTCGACCGCCGCAAGGGCGTCACTGACGCGGCGGCGTCGCGCGCCAAGTGGCTCAAGGCGATCGACGGTTATAAAAAAGAATGGGCGGCCTTCATCGCGCCCGGCTTCACCGACGATGCGAGCCCGATCCATCCGCAGCGCGCCGCCCACGAGATCGACAAGGCGCTGCCCAAGGACGCCATCCTGGTGAGCGACATCGGCATCCACCACAACTGGCTGATCCAGTTCTGCAAGCCCAAGCGGCCGGATTCGCTGATCGGCTCGATGGGTTTCGGCCCCATGGGGTTCGGGGTCGCCGGCGTGCTCGGCGCGAAGCTCGCGGCGCCCGACCGGCCTTGCGTCGCGGTGGTCGGCGACGGCGCCTTCTTCATGCATGCGAGCGTGCTCGGCACCGCGGTGGAATACGACATCCCGGTCGTCTGGGTGGTGTGGAACAACTACGCCTATGCGTCGATCCGCGGATTGCAGCGCGGCTACCTGGGCGGGCGCGAGCTCGCGACCGACTTCAAGCATCCGCAGACCGGCGAGCCCTACAATCCCGACTTCGCCGCCATGGCGCGCTCGGCCGGCGTCGAGGGCGTGACCATCGATCGCGCCGCCGATCTCGGCGCCGCGGTGCGCGCCGGCATCGCGACCGGCCGGCCCTATGTGATCGACGCGAAGATTTCGGCCGACAAGAATCCGGGCGGCGCCGGGGTGTGGGATCTGCCGGGGACCGGCCGCAGCCAGCCAGCCTTCGGCGGGCGGCATGAGGTGAGCTAGGTCCCGCTCCCGCGAAGCGGGGGAGGGTGGCGAGCGAAGCGAGCCGGGAGGGGCCGTGGCTTGCTGATGAGCGTGTGGCTTCCACCTCCCGCCCTCCCCCGCAAGCGGGGGAGGGGAAGAAAGCGAGATAAGAGGAGACGACCATGGCGGAGCGTTACCCCGAGGAACTCAAGGGCTTTCGCGTGCTGGGGCACGATCCCTCCGCGGCCTGGGGCTGCGGCAGCCTAGTGCAGGTGCACAAGGGCTATGCCTATGTGGGCTCGGTCGGCACCTCGAGCGGGCACGCGCCCGAAGGTTTCACCGCGCATGACGTGCGCGATCCGAAAAACCCCAGGAAGGTGTTCGAGTTTCGGGCGCCACCGGGCGTGCACTGCCACAAGCTGCGCGTGGTCGGCGACCATATCCTCTGGGTCAATTCGGAGCGGCTGGTCGGCGACAAGGGCCGCAATGCGCGCGCCGGGATTTTCATCTTCGACATCAGCAAGCCGGATGCGCCCAAGGAGGTCGGCTTCTACGACACGCCGGGCTCCGGCCCGCATCGCTTCGGCGTCGACAACAAGCGCCAGCTCGCCTTTCTCCCCAACGACGCGCCGGGTTGGAACAAGCGGGTGATCTGGACGCTCGACGTCAAGAACCCGCTCAAGCCCGACGTCGTCAGCATCTGGGGCCTGCCGTGGCAGAAGGCCGAGGGCGACGGCCAGGGCGGCGATCCGATGCCGCACGAGGACGCGATCACGCTGCACGGCCCGCCGATGATCCGCGGCAACCGCATGTATGCCGCCTTCTGGGGTGGCGGCATCGCGATCATCGATTGCAGCGATCTCGCCAAGATGGAGCTGGTCGGCCATCTGCAATGGTCGCCGCCGTTTCCCGGCTCCACCCACACGGCCTGGCCGGTCGGCGACCGGCCCTACCTCATCTGCACCGACGAGGCGCGCGCCAAGCAGAAATACTGGGACGCCCAGTTCATGTGGGTGGTCGACATCCGCAAGGAGACCAACCCGATCCCGGTGGCAACCTTCTTCCCGGAGCGCGAGAAGTATTTCGACCGTCCCGGCCGTTTCGGCGCCCACAATATCCTCGAGGACATCCGCAGCGAGGGGCCGTGGGCCAACCTCGTGTTCCTCACTTACTTCAACGCCGGCCTGCGCGCGGTTGACGTCAGCGATCCGCTGCGGCCCAAGGAAGTGGGCTGCTTCGTGCCGGCCATCCCCGAGGGCGGTGAAGCCATCCAGTCCAACGACATCGGCTCCGACGAGCACGGCCGGCTCTACCTGATCGACCGCGCCGGTTCGGGCATGCATATTCTCGAATACACGGGTTGAGCTGGCCTCCATGAATCTCGGCCTCACCGGACGCGTCGCGATCGTCACCGGCGCCAGCCGCGGCATCGGCCGCGCCTGCGCGGCGGAATTGCTCGCCGAGGGCGCCGACGTGGTGGTGGCGAGCCTCGATCCCAAACGCAATGCGGCCGCCTGCCGGGAGTTGAGCCAGAAGGGTGGGCGCGTGCTCGGCATCCCGATCGACATCGAGAGCGATGACTCGATCCGCCTGATGGTGGAGCGCACGCTCGCCGAGTTCGGCCGCCTCGACATCCTGGTCAACAACGCGGCGCTGGTGAGCCCGGGCGACCTCTACAC
>DATBBS010000619.1:0-1964 GCA_036270895.1 Xanthobacteraceae bacterium | reverse complement strand
CGCCATGGTCGGCAGAAAGATCAACTGGCCTGCGGCATTGGCTGCCGTCAATACGCCCACGACGAGCCCCTGGCGGACCCGGAACCAGCGCGCGGCAATGAACGCGGCGAGAAAGTTGCCGATGACCCCGCAACTCGCGCCGACCACGACGCCCCACAGCAGGATGAGCTGCCAGGATTGCCGCATCGTCGGCGTGAGCGCGACACCGGCCGCGGTCACCGCGAGCGCCACGGCCATCGTGCGCCTGACGCCAAAGCGGTCGATCAGCGCCGCGGCGAAGGGGCCGATCAGCCCGTAGAGCAACAGGTTGACCCCGACCGCAAAGGAGATTGTCGAACGCGCCCAGTGAAATTCGTTTTCGAGCGGCACGATCAGGATGCCCGGCGCGGCGCGCACGCCCGCCGTCAGCAGCAGCACGACGAAGGTGACCGCCGCGACGACCCAGGCGTAATGCAGTTTTGCGGGAAGACGCATCGGCATCACTCGGTTAGGTCGGCAGACTGGCAGCGTCCTCCAAAAAGGCAACATCCTTGGCCCCTTCGACCACAGGTGCCCGCCATAGCGTGAATATGTGCTTGGATAAAACGCGGCGATGCCGTTGTCTGTGAGGCGGTTGCGCGAGGCGCGAATGCGAGCGGTCACCAAAGGACGAACGATGTTCCCGCCGGCGTCTCGCGGCCCGGACGAGGGGGCGTCGGCTCGCAGCATCGCGCGGGCAATGGGCGAGAATGCGCTGCTGGCCTTCCCGGCGGAGGCCTTCGAGCAAGAGGTCGTGGTCCGCAGCTTCTTCGGCAGGCGGCAGGTTATTCTCAGTCGGCCCGCGAGCATCCATCACATCCTGGTCGACAACTCGGCGAATTACGGCCGTACTCCCGCCACGATCCGCATGCTGCGTCCATTGCTAGGCAAGGGCCTCTTGCTCAGCGAAGGCGAGGATTGGCGGCGCCAGCGGCAGACCGTTGCGGCGGCATTCACGCCGCGGACGATCCCATTGCTGACGCGTCACATCGCGCAGGCGACCGGCGCTTTGATCGATGAGCTCGCGGATTGCCGCGGGCGCCCCGTCGATCTCCTCGCCGAGATGCAATTCCTCGCCCTCGAGATCGCCGGCCGGTCGATGTTTTCGCTGGCGATGCATCGGCACGGGGCGGAACTGCGCGAGCTCGTTACCGGCTATGCCGAGCATCTCGGCCGGCCGACCCTCCTCGATTTTCTGCTGCCCTTGTCGATCCCCAGCCCGCGCGAATTTGCGCGTCGGCGCTTTCGCCGCCGCTGGATGGCGCTGATCGGGCGGCTGATCGCCGAACGCCGCGAGGGATCATCCCAACGCGCACCGGGCGATCTGTTCGACCTTTTGTCAACGGAGGAACCGGATCCGGACCAGCTGGCCGACCAGTTCGCGACCTTGATAACCGCGGGACATGAGACGACGGCGGTTGCAATGTTCTGGGCGCTCTACCTCGTCGCGGCGACGCCTGAGGTCGGGGAGCGCATCGCCGCCGAAGCTGCGCCGCTCGACCTCGGCCCGGATGGGGCCGCGGAGGCGTTGTCGAGCCTCGTCTACACACGCGCGGTCGTGCAGGAGGCGTTGCGGCTCTATCCGCCGGCTTTCACCTTGGCGCGTCTGGCGCGCCGCGCCGATACCGCCGGCGGGATTCCGATCCCGGCGGGCGCGGTCGTGCTGATCGCCCCTTGGGTCTTGCACCGCCATCGGCGGCTGTGGGACCAGCCGGAGAAGTTCGACCCGGAGCGGTTTGTGCCGGGAGCACCGGCGCCCGAACGCTGCGCCTATCTGCCCTTCGGCGTGGGTCCGCGCGTCTGCATCGGCGCCCAGTTCGCATTGACCGAAGCGACTTTGGTCCTCGCGGCGATGATCCATGCCTTCCATATTAAACGCGCCTATTCGGAACCCGTCGTGCCGGTCGCGATCGTCACCACCCAGCCCGACCACCCGCCGCTCTTCC
>DATBBS010000618.1:0-8878 GCA_036270895.1 Xanthobacteraceae bacterium | reverse complement strand
AGATCGGCATCCGCAATCTGCCGGCAACGGATCGTCGGAGATGAAACTGTTTGGTCGCTATTGACCATAATCGCCATGCACGCTTGATCCGCCGGGAGGCTCGATTATACCGCATGCACCACGAATCACAGGTAACGTGCGATGAGCACCAAATTAACGATATTGGCGGAGCTGCGCAAAGTGGCCGACGAGCAGGCCAAGTCGCTTGCGCCATTGTCGGACGATCTGGTGCTGCTCGACTCGGGTCTCGATTCCCTGTGCTTCGCCGTTCTCGTCGCCCGGCTCGAGGACACGCTCGGTGTCGACCCGTTCACGGCATCCGACGACCTCGCTTTTCCGGTGACGCTGGGCGATTTCGTCAAAGTCTACGAACATGCCGCCAGGTGACGGCGGGTTACTCCGCGACTATCTGGGCGAAAACGCCGATCGTTCCGCACGTCATCTGCACAGCATCGACGCCAGCATCGCGTTGAGTGATCTCGCGCGCGGCACCAGCCTGGGCGGCCGGCTGCCGGAGCTGCGCGACCGGTCGGTTCTGATCGCGACCGGCGATCAGCTCACGAGCGCGCTGGCGCTGATCGAGCTCGACGGCGTCGCGCGTCGCCTTGTCCTGTGTCCGCCCGACCTGGCGCCCGAGCATCTGCGATCGGTGATGGCCGATGCCGAGGCCGATGCGCTCGTGAGTGCCGAAGCAGACGGCGGCCGCGGCGCGCCCGGCATCGATGTGGTGACCTGCGATCCCGCGCTGACGCCTTGGGCCGCGGAGCGCGCCGCGCCCCGCCAGACCGAATGGGTCATGTTCACGTCCGGAACCACCGGCACGCCCAAGATGGTGCAGCACAGCCTTGCGGGCCTTACCGCCGCCATCAAGCGCAACGCCGGCCATGACGGTCCGCCGGTCTGGGGCACCTTCTATGACATCCGCCGCTATGGCGGGTTGCAGATTTTCTTCCGCGCGCTGCTCGACGGCGGCTCTCTGGTTCTGTCGAGTCCCAAGGAGCCGATCGGCGATCATCTGGCGCGGCTCGGGGCGCATGGCGCCACGCATGTGTCGGGCACGCCGTCGCATTGGCGCCGTGCCCTGATGAGCCCCTCTGTTCAGGCCATGTCGCCGCGCTATGTCCGGCTTTCCGGCGAGATCGCCGACCAGGCGATCCTCGATCATCTGCGCGCATGCTATCCGCGGGCGCGCGTCGGCCACGCCTATGCGTCGACCGAGGCCGGCGTCGGATTCGAGGTCGATGACGGGCTCGCGGGCTTTCCGGCCGGCATGCTCGGCCGGCTGCCGAGCGGCGTGGAGATGAAGGTCGAGCGCGACACGTTGCGCATCCGCTCGAGCCGCACCGCCATCCGCTATGTCGGGGGCGAGGGCGCGGCACTGGCCGAAGCGGACGGATTTGTCGACACCGGCGACATCGTGGAGCGCCATGGCGATCGCTATTTCTTCGTCGGGCGCAGCAACGGGGTGATCAATGTGGGCGGCCTCAAGGTGCATCCGGAGGAAGTCGAGGCGGTGATCAACGCCCACCCCGACGTGCGCATGTCGCTGGTGCGCCCGCGCAAGAGTCCGATCACGGGATCGCTGGTGGTGGCCGACGTCGTGTTGCGACACCAGCCTGGCGATGGCCGCCTGGCGCAGCTTCAGGGCGAAATCCTGCGCCGCTGTCGCGAAAGCCTGACCCAGCACAAGGTCCCGACGGCGATCCGCTTCGTGCCGGCGCTGGCCGTGGCGGCGACCGGCAAGCTGGCGCGCCACCATGCGTAACGTCCTGGTGACGGGCGCCAGTCGCGGCCTGGGTCTCGGCATTGCCCGCAGGCTGGCGGCTACCGGCTACTCGGTCATCGGGGTGGCGCGCCAAAAGAGCGATCAGCTCACGTCGGCGATCGCCGAGGCCGGGCGCGCCGGGCACGGCGCGCTCCACTTCGTTCCGTTCGACCTTGCCGAGATCGAGAAGATCCCCGACCTCGTCAGAGGCTTGCGCAAGGATTTCGGGCCGATCTACGGCCTGGTCAACAACGCCGCGCTCGGCCACGACGGCGTGCTGGCGACCATGCACACTTCCAAGATCGAGCAGCTGGTGCGGGTGAACACGGTCTCCCCCATCGTGCTGACCAAATACGTGGTGCGGTCCATGATGTCGGAGGGGGAGGGGCGGATCGTGAATGTCGCCTCGATCATCGGCTTCACCGGCTACAGCGGGCTTTCGGTCTATGCCGCCACCAAGGCGTCGATGCTCGGCTTCACCCGCTCGCTCGCGCGCGAGGTCGGCCGGCTCGGCGTCAACGTCAACGCGATCGCGCCCGGCTTCATGGACACCGACATGACGCAGGGCATGGAAAGCGAGGAGCGTCAAAAGGTGGCGCGCCGCAGCGCCTTGCGCCGCCTGCCCGAGGTGGACGACGTCGCGAATGCGGTCGAATTCCTGCTCGGCGACGGTGCCAGGAGCATCACCGGCACGGTGATCACCGTCGACGCCGGCAGCACCGCTTAGCTTTCACGCAGATTGATGCGGGAGGCGATCCGATCGGATCGCGTCCCTCACAGCCGCACGTGCCCGCCCTGGATGCGCTCATAAAGCGCGAGGTCGACCGGCACGAAGGCCTGGCGCTGCGGATCGTCGAAGTAGATGGCATCCGTGGTGGTGGCGGGATCGCAGCCCGCCCGCACCAGCTCGGCCTTCTTGTGCTTGAACGTCGTGGTGGTCTCCAGCTCGGCGCAGATCCGCAGGAAGACGGGACGCGCATAGCCGGGCAGGCACGCCGCCACATGGCGGCGCAAGGCGTCGAGATCGAATCCTTCCGTGACGACCAGCGCCGCCATGCCGGCGCGTCCGTCCGTTGCCGGAACCGCGACGCCATAGACCTCGGCATCGACGACGCCCGGACAGCACGCGATCGCGTCGCGGACCTCCGACGTCGCCACATTCTCACCTTTCCAGCGGAAGGTATCGCCGATACGATCGACGAAATAGAAATAGCCCTGCTGATCCTTGCGCATGAGGTCGCCGGTGCGAAACCAGGCGTCGCCTGGCTTGAATACGTCACGCAGGATCTTCTTTTCCGACTCCCGCGTGTCGGTATAGCCGTCGAAGCGACTGCCGGGGTTCCGCCCTTCGATCCTGCCGAGCGCCTCGCCAACCTCGTCATGGGTGCAAGGGATGCAAAAACCTTTCTCGTTGCGCAGCGGCTCGCCGCTTGCGAGGTCGGATTTGACGATCGCGGCGGGGAATCGGTGCGCCAGGAAAGGCGGCACGCGGCCGATGGCGCCGGGCTTCTGTTCCGCGTTGTAGAGCGACAGATTGCCTTCGGTCGCGGCGTAGAATTCAAGAATTTGGGGAATCGCGAAGCGGCTCTTGAACCGCTCCCACACATCGGGACGCAAGCCGTTGCCGCAGGCGAGCCGCAGCCGGTGCCTGGTTTCGAGCGGATGCGGCGGCGCGTTGGTGAGGTAGCGGCAGAGCTCGCCGATATACTGCACCAGCGTGCAGTCCTGGCGCACCACGTCGTCCCAGAACTGGCGCGCCGAGAACTTGTCGCGGATCACCACGGAGCCGCCGGTGACCAGCATGGCGCCGGTCGCCACCACGCCGCCGACGCTGTGATACATCGGCAGGCAATCATACATGTGGTCGGCGGGCCGCGTGTCCATCATGCCGGCGAACCAGTGGCTCCACATCATCACCCGCGCATGGCTGACCTTGGCGGCCTTCGGCAGCCCGGTCGTGCCCGAGGTGTAGATGTGAAGAGCGGTATCCTCGATCGTCACCGTCCGGCACTCGGAACGGTCGAGCCGTGCGCCGGCATGGCGCGCGAGATCGAGGTCGAGCCGCGCGAAATCCATGTCGGTGCCGCCGAGGGCCCAAAGAGCGGGGCGAAACGAAAGATGCGGCAGCGCGCCGGCGAAAGCGCCGGCCAGCTCCGCCGCAACGATCATGTGCCTGGGCGCCACGATCTCGATGCCATGCGCGAGCGCGCGGCCGGTCAGATTGGTGTTGAGCAGTGCCACGACGCCGCCGACGCGGGTGATGCCGAGCCACGCCGCCATATAGTCCGGCCGGTTCGGCATCAGCAGGCCGACCGTGTCGCCCTTGGCGAGACCCTGCGCGAGCGCCCAGCGCGCATAGCGGTTCGCGCGTGCGGCAAGCCCGCGGTAACTCAGGGATTCGCCATCGGACAGCAGCGCGGGGGCGTCGCCATGTGCGTCGGCGAGATCGTCGATGATGGCGGAGAGCGTGCGGGCCGGATGCGCGGCGATCGGCGCCGTCATCTCGAGCGCGCGCAGCCACGCCTTGGCGGCCGACGGGCCGGCTTCACCGATGGCGACGCGCAGGTTCATGATTAACGTCTCGTTACCGGGCCGGCGTGTGAAACGCGGTGCCGCAAGCGCAGCATAGGCTGGCCCGCATTAAGACACGTTTTATGATCGCGGAAATTCCCCGCAAGCGCGCCGGACGATGATCGGCCATCGCACTGATGGTTAAGGTTATCGCCTTGCATGCGTGCCCGGTTCGTTGAACGTCAACACCTGTGCCGATAAATTGCCGAGACCCCCGAAGCGGCGGAGGGCCGTGCCGTGGGATGCCGCGGCGCATGGGCCCGCCGTCGCTTGAAGTTTCGGGGCGGACCTCAGGTGAAGCGATGAAACGCGAGACCCTCGCGATCCACAGCGGCTACGACGTCGAGCCCACCACCAAGGCGGTGGCGGTCCCGATCTATCAGACCGTGGCCTATGCGTTCGACAGCGCCGAGCATGGCGCGGCGCTGTTCAATCTCGAGTCCGAGGGATATCGCTACAGCCGTATCAGCAACCCGACCAACGCGGTGCTCGAGCGGCGCGTCGCTGCGCTCGAGGGCGGCCTGGAAGCCCTGAGCGTGAGCTCCGGGCAGGCGGCCCTGAATTACGCGGCGCTCAACGTCGCCGAGCTCGGCAGCAACATCGTGTCGGTGCCGCAGCTCTATGGCACGACCCATACGCTGTTCGCCCATGTGCTGCCGGGGCAGGGCATCGATGTGCGCTTTGCCGAGAGCGACGCGGCGGCGGCGATCGACAAGCTGATCGACGAGCGCACGCGCGCCGTCTTTTGTGAAAGCATCGGCAATCCGGCCGGCAACATCTGCGACATCGAGGCGCTGGCCGAGGTCGCGCACCGGCATGGCGTTCCTTTGATCGTCGACAACACGGTGGCGACGCCGATCCTGCTGCGGCCGATCGACCACGGCGCCGACATCGTGGTGCATTCGCTCACCAAATTCATGGGCGGGCACGGCACCACGATGGGCGGCATCATCGTCGACAGCGGAAAATTTCCCTGGAAGAAGCACGCGCAGCGCTTCCCGATGTTCAACCAGCCAGACGCGTCCTATCACGGGCTGGTCTATGTCGATCATTTCGGCGAGGCCGCCTATATCGCGCGCGCGCGCAGCGTCTATCAGCGCACCACCGGCGCGGTGCTCTCGCCGCTCAGCGCCTTCCTCTTGCTGCAGGGGATCGAGACGGTCGCGCTGCGGGTCGAGCGTCACGTCGAGAATGCGCGGCGCGTCGCCGAATTTTTGCGCCACGACCCCCGGGTCGATTGGGTCAGGTATGCGGGATTTCCCGACAGTCCCTACCATGCGCTGGCGCAGAAATATCTCGGCGGCCGGGCGTGCTCGCTGCTGACCTTCGGGCTCAAGGGCGGCTTTGCGGCCGGCGAGAAGTTCTACGACGCCCTCAGGCTGTTCAAGCGCCTGGTCAACATGGGCGACGCAAAATCGCTCGCCTGTCATCCCGCCTCCACGACGCACCGGCAGATGTCGGCCGAGGAGCAGCGCAAGGCCGGGGTAGGGCCGGAGGTGATCCGGCTGAGCATCGGCATCGAGCATATCGACGACATCATCGCCGATCTCGACCAGGCCCTCGATGCCGGGCAATCGACCCAGCGCCGGATGGTCGCTGCCGAATGATCGCGCCCCTTCGCGAGGAAGCGCCATGCCGGTTCTGATCGGTAACGGATCGCATCCGCCGGCCGGCCATGCCGGCTGCGTCGAGATCGGGCTCGTCAACAGCATGCCGGACGCCGCCCTGGAGGCGACCGAACGGCAGTTCATCGAGCTCATCGACGCCGCTGCCGGCGACCTCCCGGTCCGGCTCCGTTTCTTTTCGCTGCCCGACGTTCCGCGCACGGCGCGCGGGCAGCGGCATGTGAGCAATTCCTATCTCGGGATCGGAAATCTGTGGGACGGTCCGCTCGACGCGCTGATCGTGACCGGGGCGGAGCCGCGCGCGCCGGCGCTGTCCGACGAGCCTTACTGGCCGGCGCTGGCCGAGCTGATCGATTGGGCCGAGCACAACACCATCTCGACCATCTGGTCCTGCCTGGCGGCGCACGCGACGGTTCTCCACCTCGACGGCGTCGCGCGGCACGCGCTTGCCGACAAGTGCTTCGGCATCTTCGATTGCGCCAAGGTCGGCGATCATCCGCTGTTGAAGGATGTCCCATCCAGCCTGCCGGTCCCGCATTCGCGCCTGAACGGCCTGCGCGAAAGCGAGCTCGTGGCGTGCGGTTACGACATCCTCACGCGCTCGGCACGGGCCGGTGTCGACAGCTTCGCGCGGCAGGGCAGGAGCCTGTTCGTCTTTTTTCAGGGTCATCCCGAATATGACACGGCGAGCCTACTCGGCGAGTATCGCCGGGACGTCGGGCGCTTCCTGCGCGGCGAACGGGAGATTTTCCCGGCGATGCCGAAAAACTATTTCGACGCCGCGACCGCCGGCCTGCTGGCGGCGTTCCGCGCCCGCGCCCGCATGGACCGGCGCGAGGAACTGCTCGCCGATTTTCCGCTCGCGGCGGCGGAGCGCAGCGTGAGGAACGTCTGGCGCCCGTTTGCGGCGTGCATCTATCGCAACTGGCTCGCCCATCTGGCGGCGCAGAAGGCCGCGCGGAGCAGGACCGGTACGGTGCGAAGCTCGACGGCGCCGCGCATCTCTTCCGGCGTGGCAGCGGCCAACCTCCAATCCGGTGGCGAAGCCCTGCGCCGGGCGCCATTCATCGAGCGACGCCGCAGCAACGACACGTCCGGCCTTTACAGCGGGGCGCGCGACCGGCGGATGTCCGCCCAACGCGAGTCGATCCCGGCCGAGTGACGGCCGCAAGCCATTGAGTCCCAGTCGGATGCGTCGAAGCGCGCCCGGCGGGCAACGCGAATAATGCGCCCGGAATCGGTGGCGAATTCGGCGTCGGCCGGATATGACGTTGCGGCGCCCAACCCGGTCTTGCGTGTATGGATCCGGCGGGCCGCGGAGCCGCGACGAATGAAAATCTCGATCCTCGACGACTACCACGACACCGTGCGGACGCTGGCGGTCTTCAACAAGCTCGCGGGCCACGACGTCACGATCTGGAACGATCACGTGCAGGAGGTCGACGCGCTGGCGGCGCGGCTGAAGGATGCGCAAGCCCTGGTGCTGATCCGCGAGCGCACGAAAATCCGCGCGCCGCTGCTCGAACGCCTTCCCGCCCTCGAACTCATCAGCCAGCGCAGCGTCTATCCGCATATCGACATGGACGCCTGCACGCGGCTCGGCGTGGTCGTATCGTCGAGCCAGCATGCCGGCACGCCGTCCTATGCGGCGGCCGAGCTCACCTGGGGGCTGGTGCTCGCCGCCATGCGGCAGATCCCCCAGCAGATGGCGGCGCTCAAGGCCGGGAAGTGGCAGATCGGCGTCGGCCACAGCCTGCGCCACAAGACGCTCGGCATCTATGGCTATGGCCGGATCGGCGCCGTCGTGGCGGGCTATGGCAAGGCCTTCGGGATGAAGGTCGTGGTGTGGGCCCGGGAGGCGACGCGCGCGCAGGCACGCGCGGACGGTTATGCGGTGGCGCCGAGCAAAGAGGCCTTCTTCGAGCAATGCGACGTCATCTCGCTGCACATGCGGCTCGTCGATGCGACGCGCCATATCGTGACGGCCGGCGACCTTGCGCGCATGAAGCCGAGCGCGCTTTTGGTGAATACCAGCCGAGCGCCGCTGATCGAGCCGGGCGCGCTGGTGGGCGCGCTGCGCGCGGGCCGCCCAGGCATGGCGGCGGTCGACGTCTTCGAGGAGGAGCCGGTGCGCGACACCGGCCATCCGTTGCTGAACATGCCCAACGTGGTTTGCACGCCGCACCTCGGCTATGTGTCGCACGAGGAATACGAGGTGCAGTTCGCCGACATCTTCGACCAGATCACGGCCTATTGCGCCGGCAAGCCGATCAACGTGGTGAACCCGCAGGTGCTTCAGTCTGTGAGCCGGCGCGGCTGAGGCCCCGAGGTCATGAACGAGCCACCCATCCGTTTCGATCCGCGCGCCCAGGGTCCGCTCGAGGGCGTGCGCGTGCTCGATCTCTCGCGCCTCGTCGCCGGCAACATGCTGTCGCTTCAGCTCGCGGATTTCGGCGCCGACGTCGTCAAGGTCGAGCCGCCGGCGGGCGATCCGCTGCGCGACTGGCGCGACGGCGGCGCGCCGCTCTACTGGAAGACCTATGGGCGCAACAAGCGCTCGCTCGTGCTCGATCTGCGCCAGGCGGCCGCCAAAGGCGCACTGTTGCGGCTGGTCGCGCGCGCGGACGTGTTCATCGAGAATTACCGGCCCGGCACGCTGGAAGAGATGGGCCTCGGCCCCGACATTCTGCTCGCCACGAATCCGGATCTGATCATCGTGCGGGTCTCCGGCTTCGGCCAGACCGGCCCCTACGCGCCGCTGCCGGGCTTCGGCACCCTGGTCGAGGCCATGAGCGGGCTTGCGGCGCGCACCGGCTTTGCGGATCGCGAGCCGGTGCTGCCGCCGCTGGCGCTCGCCGACATGATCGCGGGCCTCTACGGCGCCTTCGCGGTCGCGACGGCCTTGCGGGCGCGCGAG